>NZ_JAUIZP010000026.1:0-53278 GCF_041414735.1 Rhodococcus sp. GXMU-t2271 | reverse complement strand
CGCGGGCCCCCGCCCGTGCATGTTCGGCGGAAGTGGCGAGGTCAGATCTTGCGGATCACGGTCACGACCTTGCCGAGGATCACCGCGTCGTTGCCCGGGATCGGTTCGAACATCGGGTTGTGCGGCATCAGCCACACGTCGTTGTGTACGCGCTTGAACGTCTTCACGGTCGCTTCGCCGTCGAGCATCGCGGCGACGATGTCCCCGTTGTCCGCGACGTTCTGCTGGCGCACCACGACCCAGTCGCCGTCACAGATGGCCGCGTCGACCATCGATTCGCCGACGACCTTGAGCAGGAACAGCGAACCCTGCCCCACCAGTTCTCTCGGGAGCGGGAACACGTCCTCGACGGACTCCTCCGCCAGGATCGGCCCGCCCGCGGCGATCCTGCCCAGCACGGGGACCATGGCAGCCGACGTGGGGGACCCGGCGGCGACGTCGACTCCGTCCACCGGCTGTCCCTGCGGCGCCGGCGGCTGCGAATCGTCGAGGCCGCGCACGTCCACCGCGCGGGGACGGTTCGGATCGCGCCGGAGGAAACCCTTGCGCTCGAGGGTGCGCAGCTGGTGCGCCACCGACGAGGTGGAATTGAGGCCCACCGCGTCGCCGATCTCGCGGATGCTCGGCGGGTAGCCGCGCTCGGTGACCGATTCGCGGATCACCTCGAGGACGCGGCGCTGGCGTTCCGTCAGGCCGACGGCCGGATCCGCGGTGGTCGTCCGGCTCCGCCCGGCCGGGGGATGGCCGTCCGTCATGTCGTGACCTCCGTGCGTCGTGGGTCGGATGTGCTGGATGTGATGGAACGAATCTAGCTCTCCGCGGCCCGGTTATCAAACATCTGTTCGACGTTTTCCGCCCGTTGTGCTGACTTTGCCGGCGCGACGTGGTACACATCGAACATACGTTCTTTCGAACACGTGATCGAACAAGAGTCGACCGAGCGATGACCGAAGTTCCGCCGCGGGTCCTGTCCCGCGGACATGTGACACGGACGAGTGACACGCACGAGTGACACGGAGGCCTCGATGAGGACATCAGCAGTGCGCCGGACCGAACGGAACGACCCGCAGTTCGACGACCCCGGGCCGCACGACACCGGCGGCGGGGCACGCCGTGCCGGGACGACGCATCTCGTGCGACGCCCGCACGAGGCGGCAGACCGCCGGCTCCCCGTCCGTCCGGACGCGGGGATCGTGGACTACCGGCGCGTTCCGGTCCGGGTCTCACGCGTTCCGCACCGGCCGGCCGAGGTCACGCGCACCCGCCCGGGCACCGTACTCGCGACGGCGCTGCTGACCGCGCTCGTGACTGCGGGACTGCTCGGCATCGCGCACCTGCGCACCAGCCAGGTCGCGGCCGGCGCCGCACGCACCGACGTCACCGTCGTCCAGGCGGGCGAGTCGCTCGGCGACGTCGCGGCCCGGGTGGCTCCGGGTGTGTCCCGGTCCGAGGCGATCGAGCGGATCCTCGACCTCAACGCCATGCCGGACGGCCGCCTCCGCACCGGCCAGACCCTGCTCGTCCCGGCGTCTGCGCCGCGGTGACGTGGCATGGGCGTGCAGGCACCGGGTTCGGCCGACGACCCGGGTATGCAGGTATTGTCGACTCTTGTCAGTGACACCACCTCGTGTGGTCGCGCCGAGAGCGATTCGCCTGCCGGTGGGTCCGGTCTCGGGAGGACGGCATCGGTTCCACGCCGACGTCGCGGCCAGCACGGCTACGACGAAGGAATCGACATGTACTGCCCGTATTGCCGGCACCCCGATTCCCGCGTCGTCGATTCCCGGGAGGCCGACGAGGGTGCTGCGATCCGGCGCCGGAGAGCATGCCCCCAGTGCGGCAGGCGGTTCACGACGGTCGAGACGGCGGTGCTGTCGGTCGTCAAGCGCAGCGGCGTCACCGAACCTTTCAGCCGGGAGAAGGTGGTGCGCGGCGTAGCTCGGGCCTGTCAGGGGCGAGACGTCGACAACGATGCCCTCAACCTCCTCGCCCAGCAGGTCGAGGACGCGGTGCGGGCCAAGGGGTCCCCGGAGATCCCGAGCAACGAGGTCGGTCTGGCCATCCTCGGACCCCTGCGCGACCTGGACGAGGTGGCGTACCTGCGATTCGCCTCCGTCTACCGGTCCTTCAGCTCTGCAGAGGATTTCGAGCGCGAGATCAAGGAGTTGCGCGAGCACCAGCACCGGCGCGAGACCGGGTCCGAGGACTGATCGCCCGGCGGGACACGGTGCCGCTCAGCGAATCGCCGCGACGGCCTTGAGGATCCGCTGCTCCGAAATCGGCCCACGGGTCCCGAGGTGCTGGGCGAACAGGCTGACCCGCAGCTCCTCGATCATCCACGAGATCGCCACCACATCGGGGGCGGTGGTCCGCTCCTGCGGCAGTCGTGCGAGCAGGCGGTCGTACTCGGCGTAGACCCGGTCCAGCACGTCCATGCCCTGCCGGTCGCGGTGCGCGCTCGCCGGCAGCGCTTCGAGCCGGTATGCCGCCGCGGCCAGATAGCGGGGCAGGTCGGCGAGCCGGGCACTGCCCAGCTCGGTGACGAATCCCTGGAAGAGTAGTGAGGCCAGCTGTTCCCGCACGTCCTCGGCAGCCTCGCCGCGCACCTTCTCGAGCAGTACTTCCACGTCGTGTGCACGCGCCAGGGCGGGCACGACGAGTTTCAGGAGCGCCGCGACCCGGTCCGGCAGCTGGGCCCGCACCACCTTCACCAACGCGGTGAACTCGTCGGGTGTGCGTACCGGCTTGCCGTGCCGGACGATCGACTCGTCCACCGCACAGGCCCGGCAGTCCTCGAGCAGATCCTCGAACGAGCCGTCGGGGTTGCGTCCGAGCGCCAGCCGCTCGCTGTTGCTCAGACCCGTCGCCGCAGCGCGCGCCTGCACGGGGACCGCCTCGAGGAGCAGTGCCCGCAACCCGGTGCGCATCGCGGCCTGCTGCGCCTGCGGGGTGCTGAGCACCCGGACCGCCACGCCACGATCCTCGGAGACCAGCGTCGGGTATCCCGTCACGCGCTGACCGGCCACCGTGCGTGTCACCGTGGGTTCGAGGGTGCCGAGGGTGTCGGCTGTCCAGACCAGTGCCGGCGCACGTTCGGTGCTCGACGCCGCCCGCGAAACCTCGGCCTCGACGCGGGTTTCCAGCCGTCTGCGCAGGTCGGTCAGGCTCTTGCTGCGCGCGAGAACCGACCCTCGTTCGTCGACGGCGGCGAACGTCATCCGCAGGTGGTCCGGCAGCGCGGCCGGGTCGAAGTCGCCCGGCTCGATCCGTGTCGCACCGAGCCGCGACAGCTCCCGGGCCATCGCGTTGACGAGGGGCTCGGATCGGGCCCGGACCGACGCGAGGGCCGCCGCGGCGAAGTCCGGTGCCGGAACCACTTGGCGGCGAAGATGCTTGGGGAGTGTCTTGATGAGGGCGGTGACGAGCTCGACGCGCATGCCGGGCACCGACCAGTCGAAGCCGACGGGCCGGACCCCGGCGAGCAGTGCCACGGGGATGCGGACGGTGACGCCGTCCTCTTCCGTGCCGGGCTCGAATTGGTAGGTGAGGGGGAACTGCAGATCGCCCTGCCGCCACGCGTCGGGGTAGTCGCCGCCGAGGACCGCGGCGGCGTCCTGGTTGACCACCGTGTCCGGGGTGAAGGTGAGCAGTTCGGGATTCTTCTGCCGCTCCTTCTTCCACCACGTGTCGAAGTGCCGCGCCGACACGACTTCCGGTCCGACGCGCTGGTCGTAGAAGTCGAACAGGGTCTCGTCGTCGACGAGGATGTCACGCCGGCGGGCCCGGTGCTCGAGCGCCTCGACGTCGTCCAGCAGCGCGCGGTTGGCATGGAAGAACTTGTGACGCGTCCGCCACTCGCCCTGCACGAGGGCGTGCCGGATGAACAGCTCGCGGGAGGCCTCTCTGTCGATCGCCCCGTACTGCACCGGCCGTTGCGCCACGAGGGGGATGCCGTAGAGCGTGACCCGCTCGTAGGCCATCGCCGCCTCGCGCTTGGTGGACCAGTGCGGTTCGGAATAGGTGCGTTTGACCAGGTGCGGCGCGAGCTTCTCGGCCCACTCGGGCTCGATGCGCGCCGCCGTCCGGGCCCACAGCCGCGACGTCTCGACGAGCTCGGCCGCCATCACCCAGCGCGGCGGCTTCCTGGCCAGCGACGAACCGGGGAAGATCCCGAACCGGGTTCCGCGCGCGCCGAGGAAGTCCCGCTTCTCGCCCTCGCGCAGGCCGACGTGCGAGAGCAGCCCCGCCAGCAGCGACTGGTGGATCGCGTCGGGCCCCACGTCCTGGTGCCGGGTCTCCCAGCCGAGGTTCAGGGTGATCTGACGGAGCTGGCCCTGCAGGTCCTGCCATTCCCGGATCCGCAGCCAGTGCAGGAACTCGTCGCGGCACATCTTGCGGAACCTGCTGGACGACAGCTCCTTCCGCTGCTGCTTGAGGTAGTCCCACAGTTGCAGGTAGGCGAGGAAGTCCGAGCCCTCCACGGCGAACCGGGCGTGCTTCTCGTCGGCCGCCTGCTGGAACTCGGCCGGGCGCTCGCGCACGTCCTGGATCGACAGGGCGGCGACGATGATCAGGACTTCGCGCAGGCATCCGTTGCGGTGCCCCTCCACGATCATCCGGGCCATGCGCGGATCGACCGGCAGCAGCGCGAGTTCGCGCCCGGTCCCGGTGAGCCGGGGCAGTTCGTCCTTCGCTGCCCGTTCGAGCGCCCCGAGTTCCTCGAGCAGCGCGATGCCGTCGCGGACGGCGCGCGGGTCGGGGGCTTCGACGAAGGGGAACGAGGCGATGTCCCCGAGTCCGAGCGCCGTCATCTGCAGCACGACCGAGGCGAGGTTGGTGCGCAGAATCTCCGGCTCGGTGAACTCGGGGCGGGCCTCGAAGTCCTCCTCCGAATACAGCCGGATACAGATGCCGTCGGCGACACGGCCGCAGCGTCCGGACCGCTGCCGCGCCGAGGCCTGCGAGATCTCCTCGATCGGCAGTCGCTGGACCTTGGTGCGCACCGAGTAGCGGGAGATTCGCGCGGTGCCGGGGTCGACGACGTAGCGGATGCCCGGCACGGTGAGCGAGGTCTCGGCGACGTTGGTGGACAACACCACTCGCCGGCCGGTATGCGGGGTGAACACCCGGTGCTGCTCGGCGGCCGACAGCCGTGCGTACAGGGGCAGGATCTCGGTGCCCCGGAGCTTGCGCTCGCGCAGGGCATCGGCGGTGTCACGGATCTCGCGTTCACCGGAGAGGAAGACGAGGACGTCCCCGTCGCCCTCGGCGGCGAGTTCCTCGACGGCCTCACAGACGGCGTCGACCGGGTCGCGGTCGACCAGTGTGTCGCCCACCTCGACCGTCAGGGGCCGGTAGCGGATCTCGACCGGATAGGTGCGGCCGGAGACTTCGACGATGGGCGCGGGCGTGCCGTCGGCCGCTGCGAAGTGGTTCGCGAACCGCTCGGGGTCGATCGTCGCCGAGGTGATGATCACCTTCAGGTCCGGTCGGCGGGGGAGCAGTTCCTTGAGGTAGCCGAGGATGAAGTCGATGTTGAGGCTGCGTTCGTGCGCCTCGTCGATGACGAGGGTGTCGTATCGGCGCAGCAGCCGATCGCGCTGGATCTCGGCGAGGAGGATGCCGTCGGTCATCAGCTTGATCAGGGTGGCGTCCGACACCTGATCGGTGAACCGGACGGTGTAGCCGACGGTGTCGCCGAGCTCGGAGTCGAGTTCCTCGGCGATGCGCTCGGCGACCGCGCGGGCGGCGATCCGGCGCGGCTGCGTGTGCCCGATCAGGCCGCGCACCCCGCGGCCCAGTTCGAGGCAGATCTTCGGGATCTGGGTGGTCTTGCCGGACCCGGTCTCCCCGGCGACGATGACGACCTGGTGGTCGCGGATCGCGGCGGCGATGTCGTCCTTGTGCTGCGAGACCGGGAGGTTCTCGGGGTAGGTGACGGTCGGCGCGGCGGCCACCCGAGCGGCGAGCCGCAGTCGGGCCTGCTCGATCTCGTCGGCGATCTTCGCCAGGTCCCCGGGCCGGCGGGTACGGTCGAGCCGCCGGCGAAGGCGATGCTCGTCGCGCAGCGACACGTGGTCGAGGGCCGCCTTCAGGTCACGGCGTGTCGGCCCGGGCGGGGTAGGGGAGCGCGGAGTCTCGCGTGAGGTGGACATGCTGGATGTACAGCCTAGCGAAGCGCGCGTTCTCGCTACGCGCCGCCCGGCGCATAGGATGGCGGTTTCATCGCCGTTCGTGGAACAGGAGCAGATCGTGGGCGCGTTGTGGCACGGGTTCGCAGACATGGGTGTCGTCGAGCGGGACGGTGCGTTCGTCGTCGCGCGCGGCGAAGGCGCCTACATCTGGGACCGAGCCGGCACCAGGTATCTCGATGCCACCGCCGGCCTCTGGTTCGCGAACGTCGGCCACGGCCGCTCCGAGATCGGTGACGCAGTGGCAGCGCAGCTGGCGAAGGTCGCGCACTACTCCAACTTCGGCGACCTCGCCGCGGAGCCGACCGTCGAACTGGCGGAACGGCTCGCCACGATCGCACCCGTACCCGGCAGCAAGATCTTCTTCACCTCGGGCGGTTCGGATTCGATCGACACGGCGGCCAAGCTGACGCGCCGCTACTGGCAGGAGATGGGACGGCCGGAGAAGACCCTCGTCGTCAGCCGGGAGAAGGCCTACCACGGCATGCACGTCGGGGGCACGTCCCTCGCCGGGATCCCGGTCAACGCCGAGGGGTACGGGAGCCTCTGGGACGACGCCGCCAAGGTGTCGTGGGACGACGCGAAGTCGCTGCTCGCCCTCATCGAACGGGTCGGCGCCGACCGGATCGCGGCGTTCTTCTGCGAGCCCGTCATCGGCGCGGGTGGTGTCTATCTGCCGCCGGAGGGCTATCTTGCCGAGGTCCGCGACATCTGCCGCGAGCACGACGTGCTCTTCGTGGTCGACGAGGTTGTCACCGGATTCGGCCGCATCGGCGGCTCGTGGTTCGCCTCCGACCGGTTCGGTCTGGAACCGGACCTGATGACCACAGCGAAGGGCCTCACCTCCGGGTACGTGCCGATGGGCGCGGTCTTCGTGGCCCCGAAGGTCGCCGAACCGTTCTTCGCCGGCGGGGTGTGGTGGCGACACGGCTACACCTACGGCGGGCATGCCGGTGCCGCGGCGGCGGCCCTGGCGAACCTGGATATCCTCGAGCGCGAGAACCTGCTCGCCGAGTCGGCGCGACTGGAGCGGACCCTGCACGAGAAGCTGTCCCCGCTGGCCGAGCACCCGCGCGTCGCGGAGGTCCGCAGCGGACTCGGTGCCGTGGCCGCAGTGCAGCTCGCCGACGCGTCCGAGGCGCTGCAGTTCGTGAAGACGCTTCGGCAGCACGGGATTTCGAGCCGTGCGGCGGGGCAGGGTGCGCTGCAGATCTCGCCGTCCTTCGTGATGACGGACGAGCAGGTGCAGGACCTCTCGGACGGGTTCGCCTCCGCCCTGGGGTGATCGGTGGCCGACGTGGCCGCCTCAGCGACGGACCCGGATCCGTCGGAGCCCGGTGCGGATCCGCGTGCACAGTCCCGTCGTCACCTCGTCCAGGGGCACCGCGCTCTGCGTGTCGTGCGCGGCGGCGACGCGGGCGTAGCGGTCGTGCAGTTTCGTGCGTACCTCGTCGGCGGTGTACGCACGCCGCCTGCGCTCGTCGCGCATGACGACTGCGCCCGTCGCGGCGACGCCGACTGCACCGGCCAGGCCGACGAGCTTCCACCACTGCCTGCCCTTCAATGCCATGCGCGCGAGCCTAGACCGCGCGAGATCGGGCACTCGCTGCACGGGTCTCTCCGTCCCGCCGGCGCGCAACGGACGGTGAGCCACGACGGTTCCACATGAGAGGCTGTCGCACATGCCGCAGCCGAGCCCGCCGAAGTCCAGGATCACCCTCGACGAGGCGGTGGCGCTGACCCGCACCGGCGACCTGTGGATCTTCCGCGGCACCAGCAATGCCGACCGGGCGATCCAGACGCTGACCAACGCCCCCGTCAACCACGTCGGCATGGCCGTGGTGCTCGACGACCTGCCACCACTGATGTGGCACGCCGAGCTGGGCAGGAGCCTGCCGGACATGTGGACCGGCCGGCACCACCGCGGTGTGCAACTGCACGACCTGCGCGCGGCGGTCCAGGTGTGGAGCGCCCGGTACGGCCAGCGTGGCTGGCTGCGCCAGCTCGACGTCGAGGTGACGCCGGCGCAGGAGGACCAGTTGCTGCGCACCGTAGCCCGGCTCGACGGCACGCCGTTCCCGTCGACGGGCCGGCTGGCCGGGCGCTGGTTCGCGGGCCGGCTGCCGTGGCGCACACGTCCGGATGCGAGTCTCGAGCGCGCGTACTGCGCCGAGGTGGTGGGCGCGACCCTCGAGGCGATGGGCCTGCTCGAGCAGCGCGGACGCGGCAGCAATTGGTACGATCCCGGACGGTTCTGGAGCGGAGACCGGCTTCCGGCCGCTCCCGGCGTCTCGTGGGGGCGTGAGATCGAGGTCGTGCTTCCCGGGAACGGGTGAGGGGCGCACGCTCTGGGGCGCCGCCGGGAGCCTGCGCCGCCGAATCGCCCCGTTCCCCGGCCTCGCACGGTGACTTCGCGGGATCATGAGCCCATGTCACGTCCCGCCATCGCACTGCAGGTCTACGTCCTCGACACCCCGGATCCGTCCGGGCTGGCCTCGTTCTATTCCGCGCTGCTCGGCTGGGACATCGACGACGCCGCCACCGACGACGACTGGGTCCAGTTGCGTGCCCCGGCCGGCGGAGGCCTGGCGTTCCAGCTGGCACCCGGATTCACCCCGTCCACGTGGCCGGACGGCAGGGTGGGGTTGCAGGCGCACCTGGACCTCGAGGTCGACGACCTCGAGGCCGCGGAGGCGTGGGCCCTGCGGCACGGCGCGACCCGCGTCCCGGGTCCCAACCCCAGCCCTACCTTCCGCACCTACCGTGATCCGTCCGGTCACGTGTTCTGCCTCGTGCGTTCGGGGTGAGCGGACGCACGCCGGGGCCCTGCGCGGGGCGTCCCGCGGTCTCCCCGCACCGCGACCGGTCACCCCGCCGGATCCGCTATCGGCGCCGCCGCGCACGTCCGGCGCTCTTCGGGCGTCCCGCATTGCCGCGGCGGGTCTTCGGCTTCTTGTCGCCGACGACCTTCTTCGGTTGCGAACCCTGGCGTTCCCCGCGCCGCTTCTGCTTCGGCTGGGACTCGTCCTGCCGGCCCCGCGAGCTGTTGGCGGTGCGACCCCGCACGATCCCGACGAACTCCTCGACCAGCTCGGTGGTCCGCTCCGACAGCCACACCAGTCCCACCTGCGACTGCGGGGCATCGGTCACCGGCCGATACGTCAGATCCCTGCGGTGGTACAGCCGCGCCAACGACTGCGGCACGACCAGCACCCCCACCTCCGAGGCGACGTACGATACGGCCGTCTCCGTCGTAGGCGGTCGCTCGAACGCCTCCTGTCCCGGCAGGTGCGCCCAGTCCAGCACGTCGTCGCGCGGATGCAGCACCGTTTCCTCTGCGAGATCCGCGACGTCCAGTTCCTCGACTGCCGCGACCGCATGCTCTTCGGGCACGACCACCACCGACGTCTCGGTGTACAGATTGATCACCGATAGTCCCTCGCGAGGCAGCGGCAGCCGCAGCACCGCGGCGTCGACCGTGCCGTCGCGCACCGCGCTCTCGCCGGCGGCGGCCGCCACCGGTACCAGTTCCAGGGGGACGTCGGGTATCCGTTCCGCCCACACCCGCGCCCATTTCCCGGGGGTGACGCCGGGGACGTAGCCCAGCCGGAACGCCGGGGCGGACATCTCGCTCACCCGCTCAGGCTAGCGGCCCGTGCGTCCAGCGGCCGCCGAGCATCGTGCCCCACACCGCCGTCGCGGCCAGCTCCGCGCCGGAGCGCGGCAGCGTGTCCGTGTCGAGCACCACCAGATCGGCGACGTCGCCGACGGTGACGCGGGTCCGGCCGCCGGTGGACGCTGCCAGCGCGACCTGCAGTTCCAATTCCTGTTCGCGGTGCCAGACCCGGCCGTCGGGCAGGGTGCGGTCGATCGCGGCGGCCAGCGTCCGCCACGGATCGAGCGGCGCGACCGGTGCGTCGGAGCCGAGGACGAGGCGCGCGCCCGCCGCGTGGAGCGTGGCGTACGGGAACGAGCGGTGCGTCCGGCCGGGCCAGTACCGCTCGGCCAGGTCCACGTCGTCGTACACGTGTGCCGGCTGGATGCTCGCCGCGATACCGGACCGCGCGAAGCGGGGGACGTCGCGTTCGGCCACGAGCTGGGCGTGTTCCACGCTGCCGTGTGCCCCGGTGGCGGCGAACGCGTCGAGCACGTGCTCGCACGCGTGGTCGCCGATCGCGTGGACAGCGCTCTCGAACCCGTGGTCGTGGGCGTGGCGCATCAGCGGCTGCAGTTGTTCCGGGGGCACCGACAGCACCCCGCGCTCTCCGTCGGGATACGGCTCGTGGCAGTAGGCGGTGCGAGTGCCCAGCGATCCGTCGACGATCACCTTCACGGGACCGACCGTCGCCAGACCTGCCGTGCCAGGTACCGCGTCGCCGGTACGCATTCCCGCCGCGATCGCAGCGCCGAGCCACCGCGGCCAGATGCCGCACCGGACCCGCAGATACCGCGTCCCGGCGCCGATGCGGCGTGTCCATGCGGCGAGATTGTCGGCGATCTCGAAGTCGACGACGCCGACGACACCGCGGGCCGCGGCCGCCCGGGCCGCGGCGTCCACGAGGCGGTCGCGCACCTCGGGGTCCACGCGCTGGATGTCGTTCATCAGCGGCATGAACTCGCTCTCGCGTAGCACACCCGTGGGGTGTGGATGCAGCGAGAAGTGTTGTAGCGCAAAAGTATTGAACCAAGCGCAGTGTAGGTCCGCGCTCAGTGCGACAACCGGCCGGCCGGGGGCGATCGCGTCGAGCGCCGCCGCGGTGGGTGCATCCGGCCACAGCCCGTCGCGGAATCCGCGGGCGACCAGGACGGGAGTGGAGTCGACGGCCAGCCGGGCGGCCACCAGCGCGACCGCGTGCGCGGCCGACGTCGCGCCCGACAGGTCGAGCGCGGCCTGCGCGAGGGCCCACTGGTCGAAGTGCACGTGCGCGTCCCACAGCCCCGGCAGCACGAGTCGCCCCTCGACGTCGACGATCTCGGCGCCGCCCGTGGGATCCGCGTCGATGCGGTCGCCGCTGATCGGCAGGTCGACCGGGTCGGCGCCGGGGGCCGTGCGGGCATTGCGCAGGACCAGAGGCGGCGGCACAGCTCAGCCCTCGACGATCTCGAACTCGTCGAACACGACCTCGCCGGCCGCATCGGATTCGGCGAGGTTCACCTCGCCGAGCAGCGCCCAGCCGTGGTCGCCCTCGGGGTCGGCCAGGGTCTGCCGGACCCGCCACAGGTCCTTCTCCTCGACGACGGTGAACAGCTGCGGGCCCCGCGCGTCGGGACCGGTGCCGATCTCGTCGTACTCCTCGAAGTACAGTTCGAGCAGATCGGCCCAGTCCTGCGCTTCGAGCCCGTCACCGAGGTCGGCGAGGGCGTCCCAGCGTCGGCGCGACGCCAGTTCCACCCGCTTGAACATCGCATTGCGCACCATCACCTTGAACGCCCGTGGGTTCGCCGAGATCGGTTTGGGCACATCCGCGCCGAAGGCCACCTGCTGGTCGTCGGATTCGATGCCCGGGTTGGTCAGCGACTCCCACTCGTCGAGCAGGCTCGAATCGACCTGGCGGATCAGCTCGCCCAGCCACTCGGTGAGGTCTTCGAGTTCCTCGGTGCGGGCCGCGTCGGGAACCGTCTGACGCAGGGCCCGGTAGGCGTCCGCGAGGTAGCGCAGCACCAGCCCCTCCGAGCGCGCCAGCCCGTAGTGGCCGACCAGTTCGGCGAACGTCATGGTGTGCTCGACCATGTCCCGCACGACCGACTTGGGGGACAGGGGGAACTCCGAGACCCACGGGTGCCCCGCGCGGTACGTCTCGAAGGCCGGCTCGAGCAGATCCGCGAGCGGCTTCGGCCAGGTGATCTCCTCGAGGAGCTCCATCCGCTCCTCGTATTCGATGCCGTCGGCCTTCATCTGCTGCACGGCCTCACCCCGGGCGGCGTGCTGCTGGGCCATGAGGATCTGCCGCGGATCGTCGAGCGTGGACTCGATCACGGACACCACGTCCAGCGCATAGGTGGGGGAGTCGATGTCGAGCAGTTCGATCGCGGCGAGCGCGAACGGTGACAGCGGCTGGTTCAGCGCGAAGTCGCGCTGCAGGTCCACCGTCAGGCGCGCCGTCCGGCCGAACTCGTCGGGCTCGTCGAGCTGCTGCACCACGCCGGCCTGCACGAGCCCCCGATACAGCGAGATGGCCTTGAGGATGTGCCGGCGCTGGGCCGCGCGTGTTTCGTGATTGTCCTCGAGCAGATGACGCATCGCCGCGAAGCAGCTGCCCGGCCGGGCGATGACGTTCAGCAGCATGGAATTGCTCACGGAGAAGCGGGACGTGAGCGGCTCGGGCGAGGCGGCGACGAGCTTGTCGAACGTCCCCTCGCCCCACGAGACGAACCCCTCGGGCGGCTTCTTGCGCTGCACCTTGCGGCGCTTCTTCGGGTCGTCACCGGCCTTGGCGAGGGCCCGCACGTTCTCGATCTCGTGCTCGGGGGCCTGCACCACGACGGTGCCCATCGTGTCGAACCCGGCGCGGCCGGCGCGACCGGCGATCTGATGGAACTCGCGGGCCTTGAGCTGCCGGGTCCGGGTGCCGTCGAATTTCGTCAGGCCCGTGAGCAACACCGTGCGGATGGGCACGTTGATGCCCACGCCCAGCGTGTCGGTGCCGCAGATGACCTTCAGCAGGCCGTCCTGGGCCAGCCGCTCGACGAGTCGCCGGTACTTCGGCAGCATCCCGGCGTGGTGCACGCCGATACCGTGGCGCACCAACCGTGAGAGCGTCCTGCCGAAGCCGGTGGAGAACCGGAACGCGCCGATCGCCTCGGCGATCGCATCCTTCTCCTCGCGGGAGCACATGCTGACGCTGGTCAGGGCCTGCGCTCGTTCCAGGGCGGCGGCCTGGGTGAAGTGGACGACGTAGACAGGGGCCTGGTGGGTGGTGACCAGTTCCTCGATCTCCTCGCCGATCGGCTTCTGGGAATAGGTGAACGACAGCGGCACCGGCCGCTCGGAGCCGGACACCTCGGTGGTGGGGCGGCCGGTGCGGCGGGTCAGGTCCTTCTGCAGGAAGGTGACGTCACCGAGGGTCGCCGACATCAACAGGAACTGCGCACGGGGCAGTTCGACGAGGGGCACCTGCCAGGCCCATCCGCGGTCCGGCTCGGAGTAGAAGTGGAACTCGTCCATCACCACCTGGCCGATGTCCGAGTCGGCGCCCTCGCGCAGCGCCAGATTGGCGACGATCTCGGCGGTGGCGCAGATGATCGGGGCACCGGGGTTCACCGAGGCGTCACCGGTCATCATCCCGACCCGATCGGCGCCGAACACCTCGCACAGCGCGAAGAACTTCTCGCTGACGAGTGCCTTGATCGGAGCCGTGTAGAACGTGCGCTTCCCGGTGGCCAGGGCGAAGAAGTGCGCACCGAGTGCGACCATCGACTTGCCCGAGCCGGTCGGCGTCGCCAGGATGACGTTCGACCCGGAGACCAGTTCGAGCAGCGCCTCCTCCTGTGCCGGGTACAGCGAGAGGCCGCGCCCGGTCGTGAAGGCGGTGAAGGCGTCGAACAACGAGTCCTCGTCGACGATGTCGGGGATCAGTTCCGGAAGCAGCACCGCTCCAGGCTAGTTGTTGCCGGCGGGACCGCGCCGACGCGCCGGACGACGGCGCTCGTCCGGTCGGCCGGTCGCGCGGGTGAGCGGGGCGCTCAGGTGGCGCTGCGTTCGTCGGCGCCCATTGCACCGAGCACAGCCTGCCGGGTGGCCGGACTGCCGGTGATCTGGTTCTCGCTGACGCCGTTGATCAGCAACTCACGCCAGCGTTGCTCGTCGAACACGAGAGGCGCGGTCGAGTCGAGGAATTCCTCGACGACCCGCAGGAACCGGATGGGATCGTCGCGGAACGGGAAGTGACCGGCGCCGCGGAAGATGTCGAGCCGGGAATTCGGCATCGCCGAATGTGCCAGGTAACCGTGGCTCACCGGGATCACGCTGTCGTGATCTCCCCAGATCAACTGCACGGGCAGGTTCTCGGTCAGGTAACAGCGGTCGAGCATCGTCACCACCTGGCCGCGCCAGTCCACGACGGCCCGTAGTGTGCGCAGGAACGCCTCGTAGGCGGTCGGATCGGGCAGGCCGCTCAGGACGCGGATCAGATCCGACGTGTCGTGCAGGAAGACACCGGGACGCAGCGGCGTGTCGTGCAACTGCCCCAGCAGGTCGCCGGCGACGCGTACCGCCGGCATCGCGCCGGGCAGCCGCAGCAGCTTGAGGACCTCGCTCAGGCCTGGCATGGACAGCAGGCGGAGGGCAGGGTGGACGTCCTTGGTGACGCCGCCCGAGGAGACGAGGATCAGCCGGTCCACCATCTGCGGGAACTGGTACGCGAACTGCATCGCGACGCCGCCGCCGAGGGAGTGCCCGACCACCGTGACGTGCTCGATGCCCAGCACCGACAGCAGATCTCGCACACCGTTGGCGTATGCGGCGACCGAATAGTCGGCGCGGGGCTTGTCGGAGCGTCCGTGGCCGAGCAGGTCGGGGGCGATGACCGTGTACTTGCGGGCGAGATGCGGAATGACCTCCTGCCAGGTCGAGGAGTTGTCGCCGATCCCGTGGATCAGCAGCAGGGCGGGCCCCTCACCGGCGAGCCGGAACGCGCGGCGGTAGCCGTGGATGGTCCGGAAGACCACCCGCGTCTCCGCATCCGGTACCGGCCGGAGCGTACGTGTGCGTGATGAACCCATGTGCGTCTCCTGACCGCCGGATCCTCGTCGACCTGTGGTGTTCGAGGCGCCGGACCGTCACCGGCCCGACCCTTCAGCTCAACTCGTCGAACCGAGCGTACTGACTGTATGTGACCTGCACAACGCGAAGGGTAACGAGAGAGTAATGATCCGGGGTCGGACCGGCGGCGATTCGAACCCGGTCAGGCGGGCGGTTCCGCCTCGCCCGGCCCGTTTCCGCCGCGATCGTCGTACTCGGCGAGGAAACGTTCGAACTCGGCGCCGATCTCCTCGCCGGTCGGCAGATTCTCGTCCGTCGGCAGCTGGGCGGCCTGCTGCTCCTGCGCGGCGACATAGCTGTCGTACTGCCGCTCGAGTCCCCGGACCACCGCCTGCACTTCCTCGTTCTGGGCGATGTGCTCGTCGATCTGCTCGCGCACCCGTGCGGCGGCTTCGCCGAGCGCGGCCAGGGGCAGCGCGAGCCCCCCGGCTTCGGCGACGTTCTCGAGCAGCGTCTCGGCGGCACCCGGGTAGTCGGTCTGGGCCAGATAGTGCGGCACGTGGACCGAGAACCCCACCGACTCGTGCCCGTGCTGAGCCATCCGCAACTCGAGCAGGGACGACACCCCCGCCGGCACCTGCAGTTCGCCGGTCCAGCGGTGGTGATCGGCGATCAGGTCCTTGTTCGTCGAGTGCGCGGTCACGCCCAGTGGGCGGGTGTGGGGGATCGCCATCGGGATCGCGCTGATCCCGATCGTGCGCCGGACGCCGAACTGCTCGGCCAGCAGGCGCACCGCCGTGATGAACCGCTCCCATTTCAGGTCGGGCTCCGCGCCGGCGAGCAGCAGGAAGGGAGTACCGGCGGTGTCGATCAGGGCGTACAGGTTGAGTTCCGGGGCGGCGTAATCCGAGAAGTGATCGGCCTTGAACGTCATGGTCGGGCGCCGGGACCGGTAGTCGATCAGCTCGTCCACGGCGAACGACGCCACGAGCTCGCTTTCGAGGCTCTCACGCAGGTGTGTGGTGGCGAGCCGTACCGCATGCCCCGCGTCGGCGAACCCTTCGAGGCCGTGCACCAGGACCGGGCCCTCGCCGTCCGCAGACGTCAGCCGGGGAGCAGGGAACTCGAGCTCGTACATGCGGGACTGGTCGTCCATGCGAACATCCTCCGTTCGATCCGGGGCGCCGTGGTACCGCCGGGTCACCGGCGTGGCATGGTGGAGTTCGAGTCTAGTTGAACTGATGACCAGCCTCCGCCGGGGCGCGACCCGGCGGAACGCGACAGCGGAGGTCCGGTGGCACCCCACAGCGCAGGAGACGACGTCCGGCCGCCGCGCCGCCCCCCGACCCTCGGGCGCCGGCTGGGCGCCGCCGCGTTCGGCGCAGCGCTGTTGCTCGCGGCCGGGTGCTCGTCGACCGTCGGCGGGACACCCCAGCCCGAGCCGGCCGCGCTGGCCACCACGGGCGACGCCGCCACCGCGAGTCGGCCCCTCGCCGAACTACTGCTGCCCCCCGAGGAGTTCCCCGAGCCGTACGACGCCGTGGTACTTCCGCCGCAGGCGGTCGCCCAGGCCGCTCCCGATCTCACGGGGGTGCCGGAGGGTGCCAAGGTGGATCCGCCGGGATGTCTGCCACCACCGCAGAACTTCGGCCCGGACGGGACCGCGATGGTGGTCGGCACGGACAACGACAGCCGGGCCACGATCTCGGTGGAACTCGTCGCCGTCACCGACCAGCTGGCCGCCTACCGCGAGCGTCTCGCCGAATGCCCGGTCGTGGCGGCGACCCGCCGGGGCGTCACCGCCACGGTGACCACCACGATCGACCCGTCGGCACCCCCGGCGGCCCCGGGGGTCGAGACCTTCGCATTCACCCGGACCGTTCGGTCGGGGGAGGGCCGGGAGGTGGTCACCCAGTCGATGACCAGCCGCATCGCCCAGATCGGCGACGTGCGGGTACTGGTGACCTACATGTCCTTCGGTGCCGGGCCCGCCGACACCGACGGCCTCACCCAGGTCTTCGATGCGAGCGTGGAGCGCGTGCGCGCCGCGTGAGCGCAGCACGCTACCAGTGCCCACCGACACCGGGTGGTGTGGACTCCCGCAACCGCCGGAGTTGTCCACAAGCGGAGGGCTCGTCCCCAGATTCGGCGAATCCGGGGCTCACGGTCCCCGGCGGCGCCGACCGTCGGGGACAGTCGGGCCATGACCACATCGACTTCCTCGTCCCGGCCGCTGCGACTCACCGATCCGGGCGATCTGATCGCCGCCGTCCCGGCGATGCTCGGCTTCCTTCCTGCCCGGTCGCTGATCGTGCTCAGTCTCGCGTCCGACGCCGGCGGCGGATGCGACGGCGTCCGGTCCGCGGCCGTCGGCGCCGTCATGCGCCACGACCTGATCCTGCCTCCCGGCGAGGACGATCCGGTGCCGGCCGCGATGCGTGACGTCTTCGAGCGATTCGGTGCGCTCTGCGACCGGGAGGGTGCCGACGCCGTGCTCGTCGTCCTGGTCGACGACCGCCTCGACCATCCGGACGCCCCCGCCGTCGCCGCAGCCTGCCGGCTGCTCGACGACTTCGCCGTCCGTCTCGATCGTCACGGGATCCGTATCGCCGGCGCACACGCCGTCTCCGAAGTCGCCTGCGGCAGGACATGGTTCGCGCTCGTCGGCGGCGTGCGCGGGACGGTGCCGGACCCACAGGCCTCACCCGTCGCCGCCGCGCGCGTCTTCGAGGGCGGAGCCATCCGACGGTCCCGCGCCGAACTCGCCGACCTGCTGGCCCCCGTGCCGATGCCCGGACGGATGCAGGTCGCCGACCACATCGACGAGGCGATCGACACCCGAGACCTCGCCTACGAACTCGCCGTCCGCGCCGGCGGCCGCGATCGCGCCGACCGACAGGAACTCGAGGCCGTCCTGAGCCACATCGTCCGGCACGGCGACGGCGCGGAGCTGCTCGCCCCCGAACTCGCCGAACTGGCAGTCCTGCTGTCCAATTCGACCGTGCGAGACGCCGTGATGGCCCTCGCGACGGGCGCCGAGGCCGACACCGCCGAACGATTGTGGATCGCGCTCACCCGGCGTCTTCCGGATCCGGAACGAGCCGAGGCCGCCGCCCTCGTCGGCTACAGCGCATACGTACGCGGCGACGGACCGCTCGCCGGGGTCGCGCTGGGTGTGGCACTCGAATCGAACCCGCGGCACCGGCTCGCCGACCTTCTCGACCAAGCCCTGCAGGCCGGGTTGCGGCCGCACACCGTGCGCGGCCTCGCCGACACCGGCTACGAGATCGCCGCGCGACTCGGGGTGCGAATGCCCCCGCCGGAGCCCGCCGCGTGACCTCGGCGGCTCAGCGCCGCGCCGCGTGCGACCGGTCGCCGAGATCCTGCAGGTAGGCCCAGGCGTCGGCGACGATCTCGTCGAGGCTCGTGTGCTGCGGCTTCCAGCCCAGTTCCTCGACGGCGCGGCGGCTCGATGCAATCAGCACGGCCGGGTCCCCGGCACGCCGGGGTGCATCGACCACCGTGATCGGCAGCCCCGTCACCCGGCGGCACGCCTCGATGACCTCCCGGACGGTGAAACCCTCACCGCTGCCGAGGTTGTAGACGGCGTGTTCGCCGGGACGGGCGGCCTCCAGTGCCTGGAGATGGGCGTCGGCGAGGTCCTTGACATGGATGTAGTCCCGCACCGCCGTGCCGTCCTTGGTCGGCCAGTCGGTGCCGAACACCGAGATGTGCTCGCGCTGGCCGAGGGCCACCTGCAGCACGAGCGGAATCAGGTGGGTCTCGACCACGCGGTTCTCCCCGGCGCCGCGGTACGCGCCCGCGACGTTGAAGTAGCGCAGGCTCGTCGCGGCCAGCCCGTACGCCCGCGTGTAGGACGAGATCGCATGGTCGATGGCGAGTTTCGTGGCGCCGTACGGGTTGGTGGGCCGGGCCGGGGCGTCCTCGGTGATCGGGACCCGCTCCGGTTCGCCGTACGTCGCCGCCGTCGACGAGAACACGAGCCGCGGAGTTCCCGATCGCCGGATCGCGTCGAGCAGGGCGAGGGTCGCGACGACGTTGCCGTGCCAGTACTTGTCCGGCTGCTCGACGGACTCGCCGACCAGGGACTGCGCCGCGAAGTGCAGCACCCCGTCGAACCGGGAGCGGGCGCCGTCGCCGAGTACCGCCGCGGCGGCGGTGGCGATGTCGCCCTCGACGAACTCCACGCCGGCCGGCACGGCGTCGGCGTTGCCGGTGGACAGGTCGTCGAGGACCACCACCTCGTGCCCCTGCTCGAGCAGCACCGTGCTGCAGACGCTACCCACATACCCGGCGCCGCCGGTCACCAGAAGCCTCACGCTGTGCGCCCTTCTTCGCCGGCCCGCGCAGGGCCGGCGAAGGGTCCTGTCTCAGACCTGCTTCACCTGCACCGCGTGGGCCATTTCGTCGGAAAGTTCGAAGCCGTCGTGGCCGGGCACGTTGATGATCACCGACCCAGGCTTCGTCTCGACTGTAACGCGTGCGTCGGGCACGATCCCCGCCTCACGCAGCCGGCCGATCACCTCGTGATCGGACTGCACATATTCCGCGAGCCGACGCACGACCACGGCGGTCGGCTTGCCCGGCGGGATCTCGGTGAGCCGGACCAAGGCCTCGTCCGCCGCGGCCGGCCGGTCCAGGCCGAGCTGGTCCAGGCCGGGGATGGGGTTGCCGTAGGGCGACGTCGTGGGGTTGTGCAGCACCTCGACGAGGCGGCGCTCGACCTCCTCGCTCATCACGTGTTCCCAGCGGCAGGCCTCGGCGTGCACGTTCTCCCAGTCGAGGCCGATCACGTCCACGAGCAGCCGCTCGGCGAGCCGATGCTTGCGCATGACCGACACCGCCAGATCGCGGCCCTTCTCGGTCAGCTCGAGGTGCCGGTCGCCCGCCACCCGCAGCAGTCCGTCCCGTTCCATCCGGGCGACGGTCTGACTCACGGTCGGGCCGCTCTGCTCCAGGCGTTCGGCGATGCGCGCACGCAGCGGCACGACGCCCTCTTCCTCCAAGTCGTAGATCGTCCGGAGGTACATCTCCGTGGTATCGACCAGGTCTTTCACTCTCACACCCCTTCGTCTGCGGCCGATTCTAACCGGGCGAAACCCCCGACGGGTGAACCCCGAGCGGCCCCGCCCGGCGTGGTGGGTGGTGGGCACGCCGAGGTATTCCGGCACTCGCGTCCCCCAGGGCGGCGCAGTAGCTTTGTGGCCATGACCACGACCTCCGCCGCGACGGGCGATCCGACACATCCGAGCGGCGACCGAGTGGTGGTGTGGAGTCCGGACTTCCTCGACTACCGGTGGGGTCCGACCCATCCGATGAACCCCACCCGGCTCGATCTGACGATGGCGTTGTCCCGAGGGCTCGGCCTGCTCGAGGGGGTGGAGACCCTGCGTCCGCCCGCCGCGACCGACGCCGATCTGCTGCGCATCCACACCCCCGCCTACGTCGAGGCCGTCAAGCACGCCGGCAACCTGCCACCCGGCTCGAGCGCCGGACCGGAGGCACCGCACGGTCTCGGCACCGAGGACAACCCGATCTTCCCGCGCATGCACGAGGCGAGCGCCGTCCTCGCGGGCGGCACCCTTGCGGCCGCCCGCGAGATCGCCGCCGGCCGCACCCGGCGGGCGGTGAGCATCGGCGGCGGGATGCACCACGCGATGGCCGACTGGGCCGCCGGATTCTGCGTCTACAACGACGCCGCCATCGCGATCTCCTGGCTCCTCGACCACGGCTTCGACCGGATCGCCTACCTCGATGTCGACGCCCATCACGGTGACGGAGTGCAACACGCGTTCCTCGGCGATCCCCGGGTGCTGACCGTCTCCATCCACCAGCACCCCGCGACGCTGTGGCCGAACACCGGCTGGTCCAGCGAGATCGGTACCGGCGCCGCCGAGGGCACCGCGGTCAACCTGCCGGTCCTGCCCGGCACCGTCGACGCCTTGTGGCTGCGCGCGTTCCACGCCGTCGTCCCCGCGGCGGTCGCCGCGTTCCGGCCGCAGATCATCATCAGCCAGTGCGGCGCCGACAGCCACCGGGAGGATCCGCTGGCCGACCTCTCGTTGACCGTCGACGGTCAACGCGCGGCGTACCTGGCTATGCGTGAGCTCGCGGACCGGCACTGCGAGGGCCGGTGGCTCGCGGTCGGGGGTGGTGGCTACGGCCTGGTGCGGGTGGTGCCGAGATCATGGACCCACCTGATCGCCGCCGTACTCGACCGTGAGATCGACCCCGCCACCCCGATCCCCGGCGAATGGCGGGAGCGGGTCGCTGCGATGGCGCCGGGGGTCGATCTGCCGACCGTGATGGGGGAGGGCGGTGACGTGGCGTATCTGCCGTGGGACGGTCCCGGCGGCACCCCCGAGACCGGCGTCGCCGCGTTCGATCGTGCCCTCAGCCGCGTCGACTCGGCCATCGTCGCCACCCGTCGGGCCTGCTTCCCGCTGCTCGGCCTGGACCCGGAGGACCCGCGTGACTGAATCCGAGAGCACGGCATCCGAGAGCACGGCATCCGAGAGCACGGCATCCGAGAGCACGGCATCCGAGAGCACGGCATCCGAGAGCACGGCACCGGAGAGCACGGCATCCGGGGGCACGCCGCCCGGTCCCGCGGGACAGACGCCCGACGGCGACGCACCTGCCGGCACGCCGACCGACGCCGCAGCGCACGCCCAGGCGGAGAAGGACGCCGCCCGCGAACGGGCACTCGCCGTCGCGCGGAACTACCCCAAGCACTGGGTGGCGGACGTCCTGGCCTCCGACGGCAAGGCCGTGCACCTGCGGCCGATCGTCCCCGAGGACGCGGACCTGCTCGTGGACTTCCACAGCAAACTCTCCGAGCGCACTCGCTACCTTCGCTACTTCGGTCCCTACCCGACGATGTCGAAACGGGACCTGTTCAACTTCACCGTGGTCGACCACCACCGCCGGGTCGCGTTCGTCGCCCTGCTCGGCGGGGAGATCATCGCGGTCGGCCGCTACGAGGGTCTGCCCGAGGACGACGGCCTGTCCGCCGAGGTCGCCTTCACCGTCGCCGACGCGCACCAGGGTCGCGGCCTGGGCCCCATCCTGCTCGAGCACCTGGCCGGCGCCGCCGCCGAGAACGGCATCCACACCTTCGTCGCGGAGGTGCTGGCCGAGAACCGCAACATGGTCACCGTGTTCCGCGAGGCCGGATACCAGGTAAGCCGAAGCTTCGAGGGCGGCGTGGTGCGGCTCGAGTTCGCCATCGACCCCACCGAGGCGCTGGTGTCGGTCCGCAATGCCCGCGAACGTGCCGCCGAGGCTCGAAGCGTCCGCAACCTGCTCAGCCCGGGCAGCGCCGCCGTCATCGGCGCGTCCACCGACAGTCGCAAGGTCGGCAACGCGGTCCTGGTCAACATGCTGCGCAGCGGCTTCACCGGCCCGGTCTATCCGGTCAACGCCGAGCACCGCTCGGTGCGCGGTGTGCGCGCCTATCCGACCGTCCGCGACATCCCCGACGACATCGACCTCGCGATCGCGGCGGTCCCGGCCGAGGCCATCGACGCGGTGCTCGACGACTGCCTCGCCAAGGGCGTCAAGGCGCTGCTCGTCGTGTCGTCCGGCTTCGGCGAGACCGGTCCGGAAGGCCGGGCCGCGGAACGCCGCCTCGCGCATGCGGCGCGGGCACACGGCATGCGGCTGATCGGTCCGAACGCCCTCGGTGTCGCCAACAACGACCCGGATATCCGACTCAACGCGACCCTCGCGCCCGTGCTGCCGGCGGCCGGCAACGTCGGCTTCTTCTGTCAGTCCGGCGCGCTGGGTATCGCCATCCTCGACGAGGCCGCCAAGACCGGCGTCGGCTTGTCCTCGTTCGTCTCCGCCGGCAACCGCGCCGACCTTTCGGGCAACGACCTGCTGCAGTACTGGGACACCGACCCGGCCACCGAGGTGGTGCTGCTGTACCTCGAGAGCTTCGGCAATCCGCGCAAGTTCTCGCGCATCGCCCGGCGCGTGGCTCGCAGCAAGCCGATCGTCGCCGTCAAGAGCGGCCGGCACGCCGTACCTCCGGTCCTGGCCGCCCGCACGGGGGAGATGGACGACACCATCGTGCGGGACCTGTTCGAGCAGGCCGGGGTCGTGCAGGTGGGTTCGATCTCCCAGTTGTTCGATTCGGCCCTGTTGTTCGGCTATCAGCCGCTACCGGCCGGTCCGCGCGTCGCGGTGGTGGGCAACTCCACGGCCCTGGGTGTGCTCGCCGTCGACGCCGCCCGGAGTGAGGGTCTGCACGTCGGCGAACCCGTCGATCTGGGGGCGACGGCGTCCCCGCAGCAGTTCGCGGCGGCCGTCGCCCACGCACTCGAGTCGGCCGATGTCGACGCGGTGATCGCAGTGTTCGTACCGCCGGTCGCCGTGACGGTCGAGCCGTACGCGCAGGCCCTGCGTGACGCCGTCGCCGGCACCGACAAGCCGGTGCTCACCACGTTCCTCGCCACCGAGGGCCTGCCCGACGTCCTCGCGGTGCGCGGACCCGACGGCCATCCCACACGGGGGTCGGTGCCCTCGTATCCGGGTCCCGAGCGGGCGGCCCTCGCGCTGGCCCGGGCATGGCGGTACGCCAAATGGCGCAGCCGTCCCGCCTCGCAGGTCGTCCGCCCGGCGGGCATCGACGCAGAGAAGGCCCGCACCCTTGTCGAAGGGTGGCTCGCGACGTCGCCGGACGGGCGCTGGCTCTCGGACACCGAGGCTGCACTCCTGCTCGCGTGCTACGGCGTGCACATTGCCGAGTTCCGCGCGGTGACCACGGCCGAGGAAGCCGTCGCCGCCGCGGAGGAGATCGGGTTCCCCGTCGCGGTGAAGGCGACCGGCGCCCACTGGCGGCACCGGCCGGACCTGAGCGGCGTTCGGCTGGACCTGCTCGGACCGGAGGCGGTGCGGATCGCCTACCGCGACCTCGCCGCGGTCTCGGGGGAGCCGTTGCTGCACGTACAGAAGATGGCCACCAAGGGCATCGGATGCGTCGTGCAGGTCCAGGACGACCCGTCGTTCGGGTCGCTGATCTCGTTCGGGCTGGCCGGAGTCATCTCGGACCTGCTCGGCGATCGCGCCTTCCGGGTCCTGCCGGTCACCGAGGACGAGGCGGTCGAGTTGATAGACGCCCCCAAGGCGGCGCCACTGCTGTCCGGCTACCGCAACACCGAGCCGGTCAGCAAGGCGGCGCTCGTCGACCTCGTCCAGCGCATCTCCGCCCTCGCCGACGACCTACCGGAGGTGCGGGAGATCGCGTGTGAACCGGTCCTCGCGTCCCCCACTGGCGCCGAGCTCACCGACGCGCATCTGCGGATCGGTCCCGAGCCGCATCCACTCGACCTCGGCCCCCGCCGGCTGCGCTAGACGGCCTGCGGCGTCCCGCAAGTGTGCCGAGGGGCCGCGGCGTCCCGCGGCTGTGCTGGATGGGCCGCGGCGTCCCGCGGCTGTGCCGACAACCACAGAGAAAGAGATCCCCGAGAACCCAGCCCGGTTCTCGGGGATCGTCCGGCCGACTGCCCGGTCAGCTGGCGTAGGCGCGGAGGCGTTCGGCGCGGTCGCCCTCGCGGAGCTTGCCCATGACCTCCCGCTCGATCTGGCGGACTCGTTCACGGGAGAGGCCGAAGAGCTTGCCGATCTGGTCGAGGGTGCGGGGCTGGCCGTCGTCGAGGCCGTAACGCAGGCGGATCACCTGCTGCTCGCGCTCGTCCAGGGTGGCCAGGACGCTGCGCACGTCGCTGTGCAAGAGCCCGGCGATCACCGCGTTCTCCGCGGACGTCGCCTCGGCATCCTCGATGAAGTCGCCGAGCGGGGCCTCCTCGTCGTTGCCGACCGGCATGTCCAGGCTCACCGGGTCGCGGCTGTGGTCCAGCAGATCACCGATCTTCTCGACCGGGATCCCGGACTCCGCGGACAGTTCGTCGTCGGTGGCCTCCCGGCCGAGCTGCTGGTGCAGTTCCCGCTTGATCCGGGCCAGCTTGTTGACCTGCTCGACGAGGTGGACGGGGAGCCGGATCGTGCGGCTCTGGTCGGCCATGCCGCGGGTGATGGCCTGACGGATCCACCAGGTGGCGTAGGTCGAGAACTTGAAGCCCTTGGCATAGTCGAACTTCTCCATGGCGCGGATCAGTCCGAGGTTGCCCTCCTGGATCAGGTCCAGCAGCGGCATGCCACGACCGGTGTAGCGCTTGGCCAGGGACACGACCAGCCGCAGGTTTGCCTCGAGCAGGTGGCTGCGAGCGGCCTGCCCGTCGCGTACCAGGATCGCAAGGTCGCGCTTCTTCGCTGCGGTGAGCCGCTTCTTGGTCTCCAGCAGGTGCTGGGCGTACAGGCCGGCCTCGATCCGCTTGGCCAGTTCCACCTCGTCCGCAGCGCTCAGCAGGGCCGTGCGGCCGATCCCGTTCAGATAGACGCGGACCAGGTCTGCGGCCGGGCTCTGGCTGTCGAGGTCGGAATCGACGCGGGCGGTGGTATCGGGGCGTGCCATGACGTGCCTCCTCATCGGTGGTGTCTCGAAGCGTTCAACGCGCAAGACCCCTGGGAAAGTTCCCGGGGTTCCATCGCCGGAACTGCTCTGACCTGCGTAAACGGCGCCGAGGTCCTGAGAAGTTGCTGAGAACACACCGCTGAGGGAACCGGCCGGTAACTTCCGGCCCGTCCGGAGCGTCCTACCGGACCGGCTCGACGAGCCCGTGCCGAACGAGCGCCTGTACCAGCACCACCGCCCGTTCGGCCAGCGCCTGTTCGTCCTCGTCGTGCGCGACGGCGAGCAGCGCAACCAGCTCCGCCAGCGGCAGGCCGTCGGCCCGCATCCCGGCCAGCAGCGCTGCCGCCGGCTCGTCCACTTCGTGCTGCCAGTTCGGGCCCCCACCGCGGTGCACACGCGTCACCACCTGCTGCCAGCCGTCCGCTCCGGGGAGGTACACCCGTTCGAGGGCGGTGTCGGGTCGGACGACGAACCGCGCTTCGAGGACATCGTGGTCGCGCAGCCAGGCCAGCCGCTCGAAGTACGCGACGGCTTCCGCCCCCAACGGATCGGTGAAACCGTGCCGCAGGTCCTCGGCGAGGACGTCGCTCGGCGCGTCGGTGCGCCGCAGGTAGACGAATCCGAAGCCGATGCCCTGAACCTTGTGCCGCGCGAAGTGGTCGAGCCAGTCCTCGGCGCGCGCCGCCACCGCCGGATCCCGCGGGTCGGCATCACCGTCGCGCAGCCACGTGCCGACGTAGAGAGCCGGATCGGCGACGTCGCGCTGCACGATCCACGCGTCTACGCCGTGGGCGGGAAGCCAGGACGCGATCCGGCGTCGCCAGTCCTCGTCCTCGAGGTGCACCCACGAAGCCAGCATCGCAGCGGTCCCGCCCGGGTTCAGGTGCTCGGCAGCGCGCGAGATCATCAGTTCGCTCGCGCCGTCGAGGTCCAGGCCCGAGTCCCGGTAGGTGTGCTCGACCCGTCCCGTACTCACCACGAACGGCGGGTTCGCCACGATCCGGTCGAAACGGCGGCCGATCACCGGTTCGAACCACGACCCCTCGAGCAGTTCGATCTCGACCTCGTTGAGTGCGGCCGTGGCGGCAGCCAGTGCCAGTGCCCTGGCGTTGACGTCGGTGGCGGTGACGGTGGGGGCGAAGTCGGTCGCGCGCACGGCCTGCACGCCGCACCCGGTGCCCAGGTCCAGTACCGAACCGACCGGGTCGGTGGGCATGGCCTGCAGCAGCGACAGCGAGGCGTGTCCGACGCCGAGCACATGATCCTCGCGGGTCTGCCGGGGACGCATCGCCCCGTCGAGGTCCGACAGCATCCAACGGGTGCCGGTGCCGGCGTCGAGTGGTCGCAGATCCAGTGCTGCGCGCACACCGTCGCCGTCGCGTTCGAGGAGCCCCGCCACGATCGCCGTCGCCACGTCGAGCGGTGCGAGCGCGTCGGCCACCTCGGCGGCGGGAAGCGTGTCGCACACGAGGAACAGGCGCACGAGGGTGCCGAGATCACCGCCGCCCGCCGCGGCCCGTCGCACCGGCACAGGCTCGCCGCGGCCCAACGCGGCGTGCGCGTCGGGACCGAGGAGCTCGAGCATCGTGTCGGTGTCGAACCGTGCGCGAGTGAGTGCCGTGCGCAGCGCGGGACAGATCGAAAGCAGCAGGTCGCGGTCCATCCACGCATTGTGGCAGCACCCTGCTGCCGCGCCCGGGGCCGGGGAACCGGGTCAGCCCTCGATGATGCGCGGCTGTGGGCCCTCGAGCGCAGTGGTGTCGTCGGCGCGACCGTCCCAGCGGCTGGGCTCGTCCTTCGACCGCGGAGGGCGATCGTTGGCGATGAGCACCGCCACCCACGGAAGCGGGACCGACAGAGCGAGGATGCCCACCGAGAGCCACGGATTGGCGAACGCCGCGTATGCGAGCGCGGCGAGGATCATGGCGGGGATGCGGAAGGACATGAGCGTGAGGTACTTGCGGACCCTTGCTCGGTGCTGCTCCTCCAGCGACGACGCCGCCTCGGTGATCAGAACCGGTTTCTCGGGTGACCCGTCGTCGTAGCCCCCATGGAAACCCGGAGTTCTCGACATCCTTCTACTGTCCCACTCGCGTCCGCGGAATGCACATACACATCCGCACCCGGGGTGCGGCATCATGTAACGGTGAGCACCGACATCAAGGAACGGCCGGATACCACCACCGACGAAACCACCGACGACGACACTCCCAAGTTCTTCCACTACGTCAAGAAGGACAAGATCGCCGAGAGCGCGGTCATGGGGACCCATGTCGTCGCCCTGTGCGGCGAAGTCTTCCCGGTGACGCGCTCCCCGAAGCCGGGGTCGCCGGTGTGCCCGGAATGCAAGAAGGTCTACGAGGGTCTGCGCAAGGGCGACTGATCGACCGTCTCGTCCGGGGTCGCCGGCGCGGGTTCGCCGACGGCGTCCTCCGCTGCGGGTGGGTGCGGCGCGTCCACGGGGCACGACTCGGGTTCCCGCTGCCCCGGCCGCATGATGTCCGGTAGCCGGATCGGGATCGGTGCCGTTCCCAGCCGCCGGGTCAGGCCGGTCACCGCGGCCGGTGCGGGCGCTGCGGCCGCCCGATCGGCCAGCCACCGGCGCACCTGTTCGATGCGGGTCTCGCGCGCCGGCCAGAATTCCTGCACTGTCGCGTTGAACTCGGCTCCCAGCACGACGGCGAAGCCGAGGAAGAAGGTGAACAGCAGGAACGCGATCGGGGTGGCGAGCGCTCCGTACGTGTATCCGGTCCCGGACACCCATCGCAGGTACCAGCGCAGAGCCGCGCTCGATGCCATGAAGAACGTGCCCGCCAGGATCGCACCGCCCAGCAGGCGGTGCCACGGCAGGGACCGCGGCAGGGCCACCTTGTACAGCGTCGTCAGGCCCACGAGCAGCAGCAGCGCCACGCCGGGGTAGTAGAAGGTATCCAGCAACCGGGACCCGACGTCGTACCACGCCTCCGGCAGCGCCCGTCCGATCATGGTCGGCCCGAGCGCGACGAGCGGCAGCGTGAACACCGCCAGGACGAGGAACACCACGTACAGCAGCAGGGCGAAGAACCGCTGCCAGACGGGATGACGGTGGTCGTGCTGGTCGTGTGCCTCGTCGATGGAGTCGACGAACGTCGAGATCGCCGACGACCCCGCCCACAGCGACAGCAGGAATCCGAGGGACATCACGTCGGCGCGGCCCCGCAGCAGCACGTCCTGGACCGTGGGCCCGATGATGTCGTCGACCACGTTCTCGCTGAACATGGTGCGGCTGAACGTGACGATCTTGGACTGGATGATCTCCACCGTGTCGGGCCCGAACCACCCCGCCACGTAGCCGAGACTGCCCAGCAGGCCGAGCAGGAGCGGGGGCAGCGACAGCGTCTGCCAGAAGGCGGCCGCCGCGGCCTTGCTGAAGATGGAGTCGTCCCACGCCTTGACCGCTGTCCGGGCGAGCACCTGCAGCCCGCGGTGCACCGGCCGCCGCCGCGGGCGCGGTGCGGCGGTCGATCCGGCTGGAGGAGGTGTGTCGCTCATGGGTACTTCCAGCATTCCTGACGACACGCCGCAGTGCTCGGCGGCGGGCCGACGACACCGCGAATTCTGACATGATCGTCTCCTGTCGCCCGCGTCACGGCCGGCGGCTCGGATGCGGGCGGGCCCGGCGGACCGGGATAGGCTGCTCGACGGCCGTCGTCCGTCCGGCGACCGCACGGCGGTTTCCGTCCGCCCGACGGCGGGCCGCAGAGCGAGACCACCCGCACGACCGGAGAAGGAGCACGAGTAGCCGGTGAGCACCGAGACCGTCGGAACAGCGCCCTCCGCCCCCGCCGGACAGCTGCGCGCCTGGCAGCGCCGAGCCCTGACGAAGTACCTCGCGACGAGCCCGCGGGACTTTCTCGCCGTCGCGACCCCCGGCGCCGGTAAGACCACGTTCGCGCTTCGTGTCGCGGGCGAGCTGCTGCGCGACCGCACCGTCGACCAGGTGACGGTCGTCGCCCCCACCGAGCACCTCAAGCACCAGTGGGCCGCTTCGGCTGCGCGCTCCGGCATCGCCCTGGACTCGAACTTCACCAACTCCACCGGCCAGACGTCGAGCGACTTCCACGGGGTCGTGGTGACCTATGCGCAGGTGGCCTCGCACCCGTTCAAACACCGCGTCCGCACCGAGGCTCGTCGCACCCTGGTGATCCTCGACGAGATCCACCACGGCGGCGACGCCAAGAGCTGGGGTGAGGGAATCCGGGAGGCGTTCGGCGACGCCACCCGCCGCCTCGCCCTGACCGGTACCCCGTTCCGCAGCGACGACAGCGCCATCCCGTTCGTGACGTACGAACCGAACGGCGACGGCTTCATGCAGTCCAGGGCCGACCACGCGTACGGCTATGCCGATGCCCTCGCCGACGGTGTCGTGCGTCCGGTGGTCTTCCTCGCCTACTCCGGTGAAGCCCGATGGCGCAACAACGCGGGGGAGGAGTACTCGGCGCGACTCGGTGAGCCGCTCAGCGCCGAGCAGACCGCACGCGCGTGGCGGACCGCTCTCGATCCGGCCGGCGACTGGATCCCGGCCGTCCTCACCGCCGCGAACACGCGGCTCGAGCAACTGCGCCAGGGCGGGATGCCCGATGCGGGCGGACTGGTCATCGCCAGCGACCAGACGGTGGCCCGCGCGTACGCCAAGATCCTCGAGCAGCTCACCGGCGAGACTCCCGCCCTGGTCCTGTCCGACGACCCGACCGCGTCGCGGCGCATCTCGGAGTTCGACGCGAGCACCCAGCGCTGGATGGTGGCGGTGCGCATGGTGTCCGAAGGTGTCGACGTTCCTCGGCTCGCGGTGGGCGTGTACGCCACCAGCGCCTCGACGCCGCTGTTCTTCGCCCAGGCCATCGGCCGGTTCGTGCGGTCGCGACGCAAGGGCGAGACCGCGAGCGTGTTCCTGCCGTCCGTGCCGGTGCTCCTCGACCTGGCCAGCCAGCTCGAGACGCAGCGGGACCACGTGCTCGGCAAGCCGCACCGCGTGAAGGAGGGCTTCGACGACGACCTGCTCGCCGATGCCAACCGGACCAAGGACGAACCCGGCGAGGAGGAGAAGGCGTTCACCGCACTCGGCGCGGACGCCGAACTCGACCAGGTGATCTACGACGGCTCCTCGTTCGGCACGGCGACGTTCTCCGGCAGCGAGGAAGAGGCCGACTACCTGGGCCTGCCCGGGCTGCTCGACGCCGAGCAGATGCGGGCGCTGCTGCGCCGCCGCCAGCAGGAGCAACTGGACAAGCCGGCCTCCGCCCCCGCACCCACCCCGCCGCCGCAGGTGGCCGAGCGGGTGGCGACCGCCGACTCGCTGGCCCGGCTGCGCAAGGAACTGAACTCGCTCGTCGCGATGCACCACCACCGGACCGGTAAGCCGCACGGGGTCATCCACGGGGAGCTGCGGCGGCAGTGCGGTGGTCCGCCGACCGCGATCGCCACGGCCGAGCAACTCGGCGACCGCATCGCGCTGCTGCGCCAGTGGTGAACCCGCCGCCGGCGCACCCCCGGAACGGCGAAACGGGCGACCACTCGCGGTGGTCGCCCGTTTCGGCTCGGGTCTCGGAGTCGTACGGCTCCGGAACGGTGGATCAGACGGCAGCTTCGGCGTCGGACTCGGTCACGATCGTGGCACCGAGTTCACGCAGCCGGTCGGTGTGCTCCTTGGCGTGGTGGCCGCAGAAGAGCAGCTCGCCACCGGTGGCAAGGACGGCACGGACGCGAGCGGCTGCACTGCACCGATCGCAGCGGTCTGCGGCGGTCAACTTCGGGCTGGTCAACGTTCCGGGCATGACTCCTCCAAACTGGCCACCACTGTCGTCGGTTGCCTGGGGTCTGGTCCGCCGCACCGGGCCGGCGCGGTGGAACTACTGTGTCAGACGATTCCCGTTCACGCGTTGTTCCAATCCTCCGAAAATCGTGTCGAGTTTCACCCCCGAACCCGCCGAATGCCCACGACGTGCGGTTTCGGGGCCGCGGGTGTTCGCTCACAGCGCAGAGCCTCCGGCGGTGTCGCGGGCCCGGAACGGCCACCGGGAGGGGCTGCGGTGACGAATCGGCTGGTCCACATCTGCACGCGAGCCGACTGGGAGCGGGCACAGCGCAGGGCGGCACAGCGCACGGGGGTGCTGGTCCCCGACTCGCTCGCCACGCACGGGTTCGTACACCTGTCGACGCCGGAGCAGGTGCACCTGCCGGCGAACCGGTTGTTCGCCGGCCGTACAGATCTGGTGCTGCTGCACATCGACCCGGCCCGGCTCGCGGACGAAGTGCGGTGGGAGCCGGGCGTCCCGGACGATCCTGCAGGGATGACGTTCCCGCACCTCTACGGCCCGTTACCGGTCGCTGCGGTCACCGCGGTGGTGGACTACCTCCCCGGCGATAACGGGCTTTTCGGACACCCCTGAGGGTGCGCCGCCACCCAGGGGGGCCGCGAGTCCTACTCTGACGGCATGAACGTCGAAGTGACGCCGCTTCCCGGAATCGGTGTGCGCAAAGACTTCGAGCTGGCGTCGGGTCGTCGGATCGGGGTCATCACGCATCGGGACGGCCATTCGGACCTGATCGTCTCGAAGGCGGACGATCCCGATGCCTGTGCGGCCTCCCTGCCGTTGACCGTCGAGGAAGCAGCCACCCTGAGCAACCTCCTCGGTGCGCCGCAACTCGTCGCCCAGCTCCAGGAGGACCACCGGGAACTGCCCGGGATCATCACCCGGCAGCTGCACATCCACGACAGCTCCCGCTTCGACGGGGCGGTGCTCGGAGACACGGCGATGCGTACCCGCACGGGCGTGTCCATCGTCGCGGTGATGCGCGCCGGGCAGGTGACGCCCTCGCCGGGGCCGGATTTCGTACTCACCGGGGGAGACATCCTCGTCGCCGTCGGCACGGCCGACGGCCTGGACGCCGCGGCCAGGATCCTGCGCAACGGCTGACCGATGAACTCGACCACGCTCGCCCTGATCGAACTGGGGGCGGTGTTCTTCGCCCTCGGGGTGCTCGGACGGGTCGCCGCACGTTTCGCCATGTCGCCGATCCCGTTCTACCTCCTCGGCGGTCTCGCGTTCGGCACCGGCGGGTTCATCCAGCTCGGTGACATCAGCGAGTTCAGTCACGTTGCCAGTGAGATCGGCGTGGTCCTGCTGCTGCTCCTCCTCGGCCTGGAGTACACGGCCTCCGAACTCGTAACCGGGCTCAAACGGTCCCGCGCGGCGGGCCTGCTCGACCTCGTGCTCAACGCCGCGCCGGGAGTGGTGATCGCGCTGCTGCTCGGTTGGGGCGCGACGGCGGCGTTCGTCCTCGGTGGCATCACGTACATCTCGTCCTCGGGCATCATCGCCAAGACCCTGACCGACCTCGGTCGTCTGGGTAACCGGGAGACTCCCGTGGTGTTGTCGATCCTCGTCTTCGAGGACCTCACGATGGCGGTGTACCTACCGATCCTGACCGCCGTGCTCGCGGGGGTCAGCCTCATCGGTGGGCTCGAGGCCGTCGCGATCGCGCTGGGCCTGGTCACGGTCGTGCTCGTGCTGGTGTTGCGCTACGGACGTTACGTCTCTGCGGTGCTCGACAGCCCGGACAGCGAGACGTTGCTGCTCAAGCTACTCGGCGCCGCGCTGCTGGTCGCCGGTGTCAGCTCGGCGATGCAGGTGTCGGCGGCGGTGGGCGCGTTCCTGCTCGGCATCGCGATCTCCGGATCGACCGCTCACAACGCGGCCCGCGTCCTCGAGCCGCTGCGGGACCTCTTCGCGGCGATCTTCTTCGTGTTCTTCGGCCTCAACACAGATCCGACCGCCATCCCTCCCGTACTGGGATGGGCGGCGCTGCTCGCCGTCGTCACAGCGCTGACGAAGATCGTCACCGGCTGGTGGGCGGCACGGCAACACGGCATCGCCACCATGGGCCGCGCTCGCGCGGGCGCCGCCCTCATCGCCCGGGGTGAGTTCTCCATCGTCATCGCCGGACTCGCCGTCACCTCCGGTCACGTGGACGCCGAGCTCGCGGCTCTCGCATCGGCGTACGTCCTGATCACAGCGGTGCTCGGCCCCGTGGCGGCGCGCGTCGTCGAGCCGGTGACCCGGGCCGTGGTGCCCCGGCTACGCGAACGGCCGCCGGCTGCAGAGCCGACGGCCGATCGCCGTGAAGCGGAAGAGTTCTAGGTCGATCCTCAGTCGAGGTAGTCGCGCAGCACCTGCGACCGCGACGGGTGCCGCAGCTTCGACATGGTCTTCGACTCGATCTGCCGGATCCGTTCGCGAGTGACCCCGTAGACCTGCCCGATCTCGTCGAGGGTCCGGGGCTGACCGTCGGTGAGGCCGAACCGCAGCCGGACCACACCGGCCTCACGTTCGGACAGTGTCTCGAGTACCGACTGCAGCTGATCCTGCAGCAGCGTGAACGACACCGCGTCCACCGCCACCACGGCCTCACTGTCCTCGATGAAGTCGCCGAGCTGACTGTCGCCCTCGTCGCCGATGGTCTGATCCAGCGAGATCGGCTCCCGGGCGTACTGCTGGATCTCCAGCACCTTCTCCGGGGTGATGTCCATCTCCTTGGCCAGCTCCTCCGGAGTGGGCTCGCGCCCGAGGTCCTGGAGCAGCTCACGCTGGATGCGGCCGAGCTTGTTGATCACCTCGACCATGTGCACCGGGATGCGGATGGTGCGGGCCTGATCGGCCATGGCGCGGGTGATGGCCTGCCGGATCCACCAGGTGGCGTACGTGGAGAACTTGTAACCCTTGGTGTAGTCGAACTTCTCCACCGCGCGGATCAGACCGAGATTGCCCTCCTGGATGAGATCCAGGAATGCCATGCCCCGGCCGGTGTAGCGCTTGGCGAGTGAGACGACGAGCCGCAGGTTGGCCTCGAGCAGGTGGTTCTTGGCGCGATTGCCGTCGCGGCAGATCCAGTTCAGGTCGCGGCGCTGCGCGACCGGCAGCTTCTCGCCCTTGTCGGCGTATTCCTGCAACCGGTAGGTGGCGTACAGGCCGGCCTCGATGCGCTTGGCGAGCTCGACCTCCTCCTCGGCGTTCAGCAGGGCAACTTTGCCGATCTGCTTGAGGTAGGCGCGCACCGAGTCGGCGGAGGCGGTCAGCTCGGCGTCCTTGCGGGCCTGCCGCAGCGCCTCCGACTCCTCCTCGTCCCAGACGAAATCGCCCGACGCCTTGTCCTTGTCGCTGGGCTCGTCGTCGGCGTCCGCCTCCACGACCACGTCCTCGGCACCTTCGAGATCGGCCTCGGCGACGTCGATGTCCTCGAGCGCGGCTTCCTCACCCTCGAACTCGTCGCCGGCCGGCTTGCCCGCCTTCTTGGCGGCGGCCTTCTTCGCCGTGGTCTTCTTCGCGGCGGCCTTCTTCGCCGGGGCTTTCTTGGCCGGCGCCTTCTTCGCCGGGGCCTTCTTGGCCGCGGCCTTCTTCGCCGGCCGCTTCGTGGCGGGTGCGGTACCGGTCGCGGATTCCGCGGCGTCCGCGGAGGCTGCCGATTCGTTGGGGGAATCAGCCGTGTGGATGTCGGTGGCTGCCACGTACGCCCTTTCGTGACGAGGTAGTGCGGCGTCGCGCCAGAGGGGTTCCGGCGGAGAGGTCTGTCGGGATCAGGCCGGTTCGCAGCCGGCTGTGCACCATTGTAACGATCGCCGTCACGCGCGATGTGCAGGACTCAGGGGTGGACGCCTGTTTTCGCAGCCCAGGCGGCCCCGATGATGCCGGCCGCGTTGCGCAACGCGGCCGGAACGACGGGCGTGCGGTTGGTCAGCAACGGGATCCACTTCTCGTGCTTGCGGCTGATGCCACCGCCGGCGATGAACAGGTCGGGCCACAGCAGGGCCTCGAACCGCGAGAGCACCAGCGAGACCTCCTTGGCCCACCGCTTGTACGACCACTCGTTGTTCTCCTTGACCGACGACGCCGCGCGGTGCTCGGCTTCCATCCCGTCGACCTCCATGTGCCCGAACTCGGTGTTCGGCAACAGGACGCCGTTGTGCAGCACCGCCGAGCCGATGCCGGTTCCGAACGTGAGCAGGACGACCACTCCGGACGCGTCCCTGGCCGCACCGAAGCGGTCCTCGGCGAGACCGGCAGCATCCGCGTCGTTCAGCACACTGACCGGACGGTCGCCCAGCACCGAGGCGAACAACGCCCGGGCATCGGTGCCGATCCATGCCGGATCGATGTTCGCGGCCGTGCGCGCCACCCCGCCGGTCACCACACTGGGCAGGGTGACACCCACCGGTCCGGTCCACTGCGCCTGTTCCACGATTCGGGCGACCGTGTCGGCGACCGCCTGTGGAGTCGACGGCTGGGGAGTGAGGATCTTGATGCGCTCACCCACCAGGACACCCGTGGACATGTCGACGACCCCGCCCTTGATGCCGCTGCCCCCGACGTCGACACCGAATCCCAGAAGGTCCGGATCCGGCGTGGCCGGCTGGGTCGTCTGCGTCATCTCGCGCTCCCTCTCGTCACCGGAACAGTCACCGCGGGCAACCGCTGTCGTGACGTCACCCTAATGCGAATGCGACGGCCACGCGGGTGGTGCCGTACCGCGTAGTGTGTTCGGATACCCGGGTGCCCGACACCCCGGATCGCCACCCTTGCACCCTTTCCCGCGACGCCACCACGGACCCGGCCCGGCTGCGGGAGATCGCCGTGGACGTCGCGGTGGCGGCCGCCGCCCACGTGCGCGCCCGGCGGCCCGAACTGTTCCCGGCCGCCGACCCGGGTGCTCGCACAGCCGGCGCGGTGCGATCGAAGAGCACCGAGACCGACCCGGTGACGGTGGCGGACACCGAGACCGAGGACCTGATCCGGCGACTGCTGACCCGGTCGCGGCCGGGCGACGCGATCCTGGGGGAGGAAGGCGGCGCCGACGCCGGGTCGACCGGTGTCCGATGGGTGGTCGACCCCATCGACGGCACGGTGAACTTCGTGTACGGCATCCCCGCTTACGCGGTCTCGGTAGCGGCCCAGGTCGGTGGGAGATCCGTGGCGGGAGCGGTGGTCGATGTCGCCGCAGGAGACGTCTACTCGGCTGCGCGCGGAGGTGGCGCCACCCGCACCGACGCCGGGGGATCGGTGACGCGTCTGCGCTGCAACCCGGTCGGCGACATTGCCCATGCACTCGTTGCGACCGGCTTCTCCTACGCGCCGCACCGGCGCGAACGGCAGGGTGCTCTGGTGGCGGAGCTGCTGCCCAGGGTGCGGGACATCCGCCGGATCGGTGCGGCCGCCCTGGACCTGTGCATGGTGGCCTCGGGCCGCGTCGACGCCCACTACGAGCACGGGCTGCAACCGTGGGACTGGGCCGCCGGTGCGCTGATCGCCGCGGAGGCGGGCGCCTGGGTGCGGCTACCGACCGGCGGGGGCGACGACGGCGAGATCACCGTCGCCGCTGCGCCCGGCGTCGCGGCACAACTCGCGGACCTGCTCGCCACGTTCGGCGCCGACGCACCGATCCCGGCCTGACGATCCGCGGCACTCAGCAGCGGGCGTCGCGGGCCGCCGCCAGCAGGTCGATGTCGAGCGGCGCGGCGGCCGCACCCACCGGAGCCTCCCGCAGCGACTGCAGCACCTCCTCGGCGTCGGCGTTGGGTGCGATCTCCTTGGAATAGGTGCCCAGGGCGAGGTCGACGGTGTCGTCGGCACGGTCGTCGCGGACGAGCTCGGCGCACGGTGCGACCAGCCACACCGTGCTGGCCGCCGCGGTCCCGGCCGCCCCGAACCTGATCTGACCGTGGCACTGCAGGTTCTGGTCGACGTAGACCGGGTCGTTGCCGGCCTGGACGTCCGGTGCGCTCGCAAACCCGTATTCGGCCAACTGGGTGGCCACATGGGTGGCTTGGCCACGTTCACCGTTGGCGTTGAACACCCGCACCCGCGTCGCCGCCAGGGAAGCAGGTTCGACATCGAGCAGGACGGACCGGTCGACCACCTCGCCGAGCGGGGCCGGTTGCGGTCCTCCGGGCTCCGACGGCACGGTCGGCGGGGCGTTGCATGCCACGGTCCGCGATACCGGGTCGGAACCGGCGAACACCGATGCCCACACCACGATCCCGATCGTCGCCAGAACCGCGAACAGGGCCGCGGCCGGCACCAGGCGGCGGCGGGGGAACGGCCGGCCGCGTTCGTCACGCGCCCGGCCTTCGGTGATCAGGGAAACCACGGCGCCCTGCCTCTCGCATCTCCAAGGGGTGTGTGCGACCACTGTAGAGGGCATCCCGATGGGGTCCGCGAAGGCGGGCGAACGGTGGAATGTCTCGAGTTGCTGTGGTGTTGGTGACAATTGACCGACATTTCCCCGGACCGCGTGCATCGGTTACGGCTTCTGTGGGTACTTCCGCTATTGTTCGGCGGCCCAGGTCGTCGAAGATTCGACGATCGGGCCTTCGACAGGGGAGGCCCGGGTCGTGTCCGGGACCCGGATACGGTCGGCGGGAACTTCCGGAGACGGTCGGGCGTTGCCCCCGCCGAAGGACATGAACAGTGTCCTTCGGCAGGGCACCTGCACGAGGACTAGAGGTAGAGGAAATGGCGACTGACTACGACGCACCGAGGCGAACCGAAACCGACGAGGTGTCGGAGGATTCACTCGAAGAATTGAAGGCGCGACGCAACGAGGCGCAGTCCGCCGTCGTGGACGTCGACGAGTCGGATACCGCGGAGTCCTTCGAGCTGCCCGGCGCCGATCTGTCCGGTGAGGAGCTGTCGGTCCGGGTGGTGCCCAAGCAGGCCGACGAGTTCACCTGCTCGAGCTGCTTCCTGGTACACCACCGCAGCCGACTCGCCAGCGACGAGAACGGCGTGATGATCTGCCGGGACTGTGCAGCCTGAGTCCCGGCGGGACTGTGCAGCCTGAGTCCCGGCGGGACTGAGCAACCCCGGGACTGTGCAGCCTGAGCTCCGGAACATTCCGCTGACCGGCCGTCCTCGGTTCAGCCTTCGGATTCGTCGGCACAACCCAGGGCGGCCAGCAGCTCCGCGGGCCGCCTCGTGCTGATCAGCCAGTACGGGGTGGGGTCGTCCGGATCGTCCAGTACGACGAGCACCATCGTCCCGATCCACGGGCGGTGCTGGACGTACGCCGCCGGGTCGAGCTGGCGTCCCAGGGCGGCGCTCTTCGCCGATGCCGGCACCACGACGGCCCGGGAGATCACCTCGAGCGGCAGGTGCGCCCGGCCGACGATCAGCTCCCCGGCCGTCACCTCCAACCGCAGACGGGACAGCCACACGAGCGCCCAGACAGGGAACGGCAGCAGCAGCACGTACGGCAGCCAGGCGTACAGGCCGGGCGCCCCCATGTGCAGTTCCGCGGCCAGCAGTGCGGCCACGCCCAGGCCGAGGGGCCACCACCACAGCGGCACCCACATCCGTTCGGAGTAGACCGGCACGTCGGTCGTCTGCTGCGCATCCGCATCGGGTCGAGAGGTTCGAGACACGTCCATCAGAGTAGTCTCGGTGCACGTGACCGATCTTCCAGCCGTCCCTCTGCTCCGTCTGGACCCGGGGATTCCCATGCCCGCCCGCGCACACACCGGCGACGCCGGCGTGGACCTGTGCACGACGGTGGACGTGACCCTCGAGCCCGGGCGGCGAGCGCTGGTGGGGACCGGCATCGCGGTGGCCCTTCCCGTCGGCACGGTGGGTCTGATCCATCCGCGTTCCGGCCTGGCCGCGAAGTTCGGGCTCTCGGTGGTCAACACCCCCGGGACGGTGGATGCGGGCTACCGCGGCGAGATCAAGGTGTGCCTGATCAACCACGATCCCGACCGCGTGGTCGAGCTGCGTCGTGGCGACCGCATCGCCCAGCTGCTCGTGCAGAAGGTGGAACTCGTCGACTTCGTCGAGGTCGACTCTCTCGACGACACCAGCCGCGGCGCCGGAGGATACGGATCGAGCGGTGGGCACGCCGGTCTGGTGAAGGAAGGTTCCTGACATGTTCGGACGACGCCGGAAGAACCGGGACGCCGAAGCGCCCGGACTCGCGGACGACGGTGAGTTCGCCCCCACCCCCGGGGAAGACGAGACACCGGTGCCGCAGGGCGGCCCCTACGACATCGACGACATCGGTGAGGACGCGGTCGGCAGCCGGCTCGACCTCGGGTCGGTCCTCGTGCCGTTGCCGCCGGGCGGGCAGATCCAGGTGGAGATGGCGCCGAACGGTCAACCCCAGGCCGTGCACCTGGTGACCCAGCACGGACGGATCACGATCTCCGCGTACGCGGCGCCGAAGTCTCCGGGGCAGTGGCGGGAGGTGGCTGCCGAGCTGGCCGAATCGCTGCGCCGCGACAATGCGACGGTCAGCATCGAGAGCGGACCGTGGGGCCGGGAACTGCAGGGCAGCACCCCGAACGCGGATCTGCGCTTCCTCGGTGTCGACGGCTACCGGTGGATGATCCGCTGCGTTGTCGCCGGGCCGGCCGGTTCGGTGACGGGTGACTCGCCGCTGGTGGAGACCGCACGCAGCATCGTCGCCGAAACCGTCGTGCGTCGCGGCCAGGATCCGCACCCGGTGCGTACGCCGTTGCCGGTGGTGCTCCCGAAAGCTCTCGCGGAGCAACTGGCCGCCGCACAACAACAGCAGCAGGCAGCCGCGCAGCAGGCGTCCCAGCAGCCGGCACCGCCCCAGCAGCCGGCACCGCCCCAGCAGCCCGCACCGCCCCAGCAGCCCGCGCCCCAGTCGCGCCCACGCCACGGTGAGTCGGGGTCGGCGATGCAGCAGCTCGGTTTCTGACGGACCGACCCGTCAGTCCCGGGCGCGCCGCAATGCCTCCAGGGAGGCTGTCCCGAGTACGGACGGGTCGGTGCCGATCTCGGCGAGAGTGACCGTGCCCAGCGCGGCGCGCACCAGGTGCGAACACCACTCCTGCGCGACCGCGAGGGGATGCACCGCGTCGTCCACGGCGGCGGCGATGCCGACCGGCACCTCCACGGCCTGCAATTCGTGCAGGTCCAGTGCCCGGTACCGGGACGCCTCGTCGAGCGCCGCCGGCAGGTCCGGCCACTGCGACCGCCAGGACCGGGCCAGCTCCGTCCCGAGCCACGCGGGACTGGACTCCACCATCGCCGCGGTCACCGCGGCCAGCCCGTGCGCGCGCAACTCCCCGGCCGTCCAACGAGCGCTCGCCGCCGCCGGGGCGGCGTCCGGCGAGCCCGTCCACGCCGGCAGCGCGGCCAGCACACCGACGGCGCGCCCGGGATGCTCGGCCGCCCACCGCAGTGCGACGGCAGCCCCGAGCGACACACCACCCACCAGCACGGGACCCTCGGCCGCGGCACGGTCGAGGGCATCGACGTAGCTGCCCACCACACGCGCCGGATCCGGGTCGACCGCGACGGTGCGTACGCCGGCAGCGGCGAGCGGACCCGCGAACGCACGCTCGGCGAAGTGCGCGTCGGAGCCCGTTCCGGGCAGGACGACAGCGACGACAGTGCTGGTCCCGCGGTGTTCCGGGGAGCTGTTCGCGGAGCGCATGCCACGATCCTGCCGGACCCGTCCGCGCAGGTGGGAACCGGAGTGGTTGCCCCGTCCCGATAGGTCTACAGTGGCCCTCAGGAAAGCCCCATGCGCGGCCCGAGACCCGTGCCGCGCCCGTTCCAGGAGCACGCTATGGCAACCGCCGCAGCCGGTTACTTCCGCCGACTCACCCGTCGGCTCACGGAGGATCTCGAGCAGCTCGACGCCGAGGAGATCGCCGAAACCGCCCAGGCGACCGGGGCCCGACGCGCCTGCGACTGCGCACGCGGTGAGGAAGTGACCATGTTCGGCCGCCTCCGCAGCGTCGAGGCGTGCCCGAAGGCCGCCAGCGCCGCCGTCGAAGCCGAACTGTTCGACGGCACCGAAGCCGTCAAGCTCGTATGGATCGGCCGTCGCCGCATCCCGGGCATCGAGCCGGGCAAGACGCTGCTGGTGCGCGGCCGCGTCGGTGAGCGCGACGGCGCGAAGGTCCTCTACAACCCGTATTACGAACTGCGCGAGCGAGCCTGAACCCCGGCGCCGCCGCGCCCGTTCCCGGCGCCACCCGCCCTCGCGCGCGGCTGTGGCACCCTCGTAGGAGTGAGCGAGAAGCAGCAGACGGTCCTGGAACAACTCGGTGGACTCAGCGGGTTGGTCTCGTCGACCGTGCCCGTGCTGGTGTTCGTTCCGGTCAACAGCGTCTGGGGTCTGACCGCCGCGATCTGGGCGGCCCTCGCCGCAGCCACCGCCGTGCTCGTGTGGCGACTCGTCCAGCGCACCCCCGTCCAGCCCGCCGTCTCGGGCTTTCTCGGTGTGGGCGTGTGCGCCTTCATCGCCTACCGCACCGGCGACGCCAAGGGTTACTTCCTCTTCGGCATCTACACCAGCCTGCTGTACGCCGCCGGCTTCGTCCTGTCCATCCTGGTGCGGCGGCCCCTGGTCGGTGTGATCTGGGGCATGCTCAACGGGCAGGGATCGTCCTGGCGGCGCCACCGTGTCGCCGTGCGCGCCTACGACATCGCGACGGCGGCGTGGGCGCTGGTGTTCGCGGCTCGCTACCTCGTGCAACACGAGCTGTACGACGCCGACCGGACCGGCTGGCTCGCAGTGGCCCGCATCGGCATGGGATGGCCGCTGACGGCGGTGGCGTTGCTGGTCACGTTGTGGGCGGTGCGCCGCGCCGACCGGGTCGTCGAACCGGCGCCCGAGACGGTCGACGAGCCGATCGAGACCGAGCCGGGTCGGACGGCCGACGGTCCCGAGCAGGACGTCCGCTGACCCGTCAGAGCCCGAGCGCTGCGCGCAGTTCCTGTTCCACCTCGGTCGCGGCGACGAACAGCAGCTCGTCGCCGCCCTCGAGGGGGTCGTCGGGCTGTGGGACGATGACGCGGCCCCCGCGCAGGATCGTCACCAGGGCCGCATCCCGGGGCAGCTGCAGTTTGCGTACCGGTTTCCCGGCGAGCGCGGTGGTGTCCGGCAAGGTGATCTCGACCAGGTTCGCGCCCTTACGCAGCGTCATCAGCCGGACCAGATCACCGACCGAGACGGCCTCCTCGACCAGCGACGCCAGCATGCGCGGTGTGGAGACAGCAACGTCGACCCCCCACGACTCGTCGAACAGCCACTCGTTGCGCGGGTCGTTGACGCGGGCGACGACCCGCGCGACGCCGAACTCGGTGGTGGCGAGCAGGCTCAGCACCAGGTTCGCCTTGTCGTCGCCGGTAGCGGCGATCACCACGTCGTACTGCTCGAGTTGTGCGGCCTCGAGCAGGCTCAGCTCGCAGGCGTCGGCGTGCACCCACTTGGCATCGGGCACGGAGTCGGGCTCGACGTGCTCGAGCTTGCGTTCGAGCAGCATGACGTCGTGGTGGTTGCGGATCAGTTCGCGCGCGATGGAGCGTCCGACGGCTCCCGCTCCCGCGATGGCCACCTTCATCGGCGTTCCTCTCGGTGATGTCCGGGTCGTGTGTTCGGCTGCGTCTGCAGGCACCGGACGGTCAGTCGTCGGCCGCAGGGGGCTGGCCGGCGAGGGCGATCGCCTCGGCGACGGTGCCCGAGACGGCCGCGATGTATACCTGATCGTCGGCCTGCAGCACCGTCTTGCGGTCGGGCAGGACCCCCGTGCCGAAGCGGATGACGAATGCGACCCGGGAATGGGTGGCGGCCTCGAAGTCGGTGACGTTGCGGCCGATCCAGTCCTCGTGCAGCGACACCTCGGCGACGGCGACGGTGCCGGTCGGGTCCCGCCACTTGGCCGTCTGGCTCTCGTAGGTGAGGTTGTGCAGAAATCGGTCGGTCGTCCACGGCACGGTGGCGACGGTGGGGATCCCGAGTCGTTCGTACACCGCGGCGCGCTTGGCATCGTAGATGCGGGCGACGACCCGTTCGACGCCGAAGGTCTCCCGGGCGACCCGGGCGGAGATGATGTTCGAGTTGTCCCCGGAGGAGACCGCGGCGAACGCGTCGGCTCGCTCGATGCCGGACCGCACCAGCACGTCCCGGTCGAAGCCCATTCCCACGATCGTGTGTCCCGGGAAGTCCGGGCCGAGCCTCAGGAACGCGCTCGGGTCGCGGTCGATGACGGCCACTTCGTGGCCCAGCCGGACGAGCGCCGCAGCCAGGGAGGAACCCACCCGGCCGCAACCCATGACCACCACGTACACCGTTCGCTCCGATTCTCTTCCTTGCCGTGTCGCCCGGTCGCGACGTGCAGAACCGAACCGTACCGCTCGCGCGGGGCCGGTGTGCGGTGCCGGGCGACGGTACCCCCGCAGCGGTGCATTTCGGACACGGCCACGGGTGCCCGGCGGGTGGCCGGCGGGACGGCTTAGGCTTTGCGAGTGTCCAAGCTCTCGACCGCCACGAAGCGGTTGTTGTTGGGTAGGCCGTTCCGCAGCGACACGCTCGGTCACACGTTGCTGCCCAAGCGAATCGCCCTGCCGGTGTTCGCATCCGACGCGTTGTCGTCGGTGGCGTACGCTCCGGAGGAGATCTTCCTCGTCCTGTCCGTCGCGGGTCTGTCGGCGTACGTGTTCACACCGTGGATCGGCGTCGCGGTGGCGCTCGTCCTCGCGGTCGTCGTCGCGAGCTACCGGCAGAACGTGCACGCGTACCCGTCGGGGGGCGGGGACTACGAGGTCGCGACCAAGAACCTGGGGCCCACCGCCGGCCTGACCGTCGGCAGCGCCCTGATGGTCGACTACGTGCTCACCGTCGCCGTGTCGATCTCCTCGGCTGCGGCGAACATCGGCTCGGCGGTCCCGTTCGTGGCGCACCACAAGGTGCTCTTCGCCATCGCCGCGATCGTCTTGCTGACTGCGGTCAATCTGCGTGGCCTCCGCGAGGCCGGCACGGCGTTCGCGATTCCCACCTACGCCTTCATGATCGGCATGGTCGTGATGCTGGGCTGGGGACTGGTGCGCATCTTCGTGTTCGGCGACGACGTCCGGGCCGAGTCGGCCGGTTTCGAGCTGGTCGCCGAGCAGTCCGGTCTGACCGCGATCGCGTTCGTGTTCCTGATCGCCCGCGCGTTCTCGTCCGGGTGTGCGGCCCTGACCGGGGTCGAGGCCATCAGCAACGGGGTGCCCGCGTTCCGCAAGCCGAAGTCCCGGAACGCGGCCACGACCCTGCTCATGCTCGGTGGGATTGCGATCGTGCTGCTTCTCGGCATGATCCTGCTCGCGAACAAGGTGGGTGTGGTGATCGCCGAGCATCCCGAGACCCAGCTGCGCGGCGCGCCGGACGACTACCGGCAGAAGACACTCGTCGCGCAGTTGGCGCACGCGGTCTTCGAGGGCTTCCCGCTCGGCTTCGTGCTGATCACCGTCGTGACGGCGCTGATCCTGGTGCTGGCCGCCAACACGGCGTTCAACGGCTTCCCGGTGCTGGCTTCGGTGCTGGCGCAGGACCGCTACCTGCCCCGGCAGCTGCACACCCGCGGCGACCGGTTGGCGTTCAGCAACGGCATCCTGTTCCTGTCGGGTGTGGCCATCGTGTTCGTGTGGGCCTTCGACGCGGAGGTCACGAAGCTGATCCAGCTCTACATCGTCGGTGTGTTCGTCTCGTTCACCCTCAGCCAGACCGGCATGATCCGGCACTGGACGAGGCACTTGGCGTCCGAGACCGACCCCGAGCAGCGCAAACGCATGCAGCGGTCGCGGATCGTCAACACGATCGGCCTGGCCATGACCGCATCCGTGCTGGTGATCGTGCTGGTGACGAAGTTCGCGGCGGGCGCGTGGATCGCGATCGTGGCGATGGTAGCGATCTTCGGCGTGATGAAGGCCATCCACCGTCACTACGACAGCGTGGCCGAAGAACTGGAGAACACCGAATGGGACGGGGTGCTGCCCAGCCGCACCCATTCGATCGTGCTGGTGTCCAAGCTGCACATGCCGACCCTGCGAGCGCTGGCGTACGCGCGGGCGACCCGTCCGGACACGCTCGAGGCGGTCACCGTCAACGTCGACGACGCCGACACGCGGATGCTGGTGCGCGAGTGGGAACGTAGCGACATCACCGTCCCGCTCAAGGTCGTCGAGTCGCCGTACCGGGAGATCACCCGTCCCGTCCTCGAGTACGTCCGGCGGGTGCGGCGGGATTCACCGCGCGACGTGGTGACCGTGTTCATCCCGGAGTACGTCGTAGGTCACTGGTGGGAGCAGATCCTGCACAATCAGAGCGCGCTGCGGCTCAAGAGCCGGCTGTTGTTCCAGCCCGGTGTCATGGTGACCAGCGTCCCGTGGCAGCTGAGTTCGTCCGCCCACGCCCGCGCGGAACGTCTGGATTCCGCGCCGGGATCGGTCCGGCGGGGATTCGAGGAGGAACGGTGAGTATCGACTGGTCCGGACGCCGGCTCGAGGTGACGCTGGGCAACCCGGCGCACGGAGGGTTCTGCGTCGCGCGGCACGAGGGCCGGGTCGTGTTCGTCCGGCACGGTCTGCCCGGCGAGCGGGTCGTCGCGTCGGTGACGGAGGACCGTGGCGGCTCGTTCTGCCGCGCCGACGCCGTCCATATCCTGGAGGCCTCGCCGGACCGCAGGGAACGGGTGTGTCCGATCGCCGGGCCCGGCGGATCGGGATGCTGCGACCTGTCCCACGCGACGGTGCCGGCCCAGCGGGCATTCGGGGCCGCGGTGGTCGCGGAGCAGTTGCGCCGTCTCGGCGGCGTCGAGCGGGACGTGCTCGTCGAGGAGTTGCCGGGTGGGGCAGCGGACGGCACCCGTTGGCGCACCCGGGTGCGCCTGGCGGTCGACGCCGCGGGCCGAGCGGGGTACCGGCGGTACCGGAGCCACGAGATCGAGACCGAACTGGCCTGTCCGCAGATCGAGGCACGGGCCTACGAGGGGCTGGCCGAACGGGTGTGGCGACCCGGTTCCGAGGTCCAGGTGGTCCTCGATGCCGACGGGACGCGGCACGTGATCGAAATCGCACCGCCGCCGGTGTCCCGCACGGGGCGTCGCAGCCCGGGCCGGCGGGGAGCGGCCGCCCGGCGTGCGGCGGCCGGGGCGCCGCGCGCCGAGAAGGTGGTCGAAGGTTCGGGGCGGGCGGTCGAGCGCGTCGGCGACCGCGAATGGCACCTGGCCGCAACCGGCTTCTGGCAGGCGCACCGAGGGGCAGCGCAGGCCTATTCGGACACCGTGGGGGAGTGGGCGGCGGTGTCGCCGGGTGCTACGGCGTGGGATCTCTACGGCGGGGTGGGTGTGTTCGCCGCCGTCCTGGCCGGTCAGGTCGGCACCGGCGGCCGGGTCGAGTCGGTGGAACTGTCCCGCCGGGCGGTGCAGGACGGGGCCGAAGCGCTCGCGGATCTCGGGCAGGTGCGGTTCCATGCGGGCCGGGTGGAGCAGCTGCTCCCCGACCTTCCCGCCCCGCAGGTCGTGGTGCTCGACCCGCCCCGGGCCGGCGCCGGGCGGGATGTGGTCGCAGCCGTCGCGGCGGCCGGGCCGGAGCGCGTCGTGCACGTCGGATGCGATCCGGCGGCGTTCGGCCGCGATGTCGGCCTGTACCGGGACCACGGCTTCGAGCTTGCCGACCTGCGCGTCTACGCGGCATTCCCCTCGACCCACCACGTGGAGTGTCTGGCCTTGTTCACCCGCTGATCGAGGTTCCCGACGCCGCCCGGGCCTTCGTGGTTGCTTGCAGCATGCAACTAAATGTATAGTTGCGTGTTGCAAGCAATTAATCCCGATTCGGAGGCGATCCGTGGCCGTCCAGCCCGACACCGCGCATGCGCTCGTCGATGCGATCTTCCTTTTCGGTCGCACGCTGCGCACGACCCTGGCCAACTCGACGGGCGACGCACTGCCCACCGCCCTGACCGGGGTCCTGTTCGTCCTGTGGCGGATGGGTGAGTGCCGTCCCAGCGAACTCGCTGCGGAACTGTGCATGAGCCAATCCGCGTTGAGCCGGCAGCTGGGCGAACTCGTCGAACGGGGAATGGTGGACCGTCACCGCGACCCCGACGACCGGCGGGCCCACCGCGTCAGCGTGTCGGAGACCGGGCACAAGGTCCTGCGCGAGATCCGCGACCGTCGCGCCTCCCGATTGCACGAGCTGCTCGGCGGCTGGGACCAGGCGCAAGCCGAATCCGCCCTCGGCGCGCTCGCGCACCTGAACGACACCCTTTCCGTCCACGACACCACCGGAAGGAACTGCCTGTGAGCGCCGCACCTGTCAGTCCACCCTCCTCGGTGAGCGCCCCCGGTGCCGCCGAGACCACCATGACCCACCGCGAGATCCTCGAGGCTCTCGCCGGGCTGCTCGCCGCCCTTTTCACGGCACTGTTGAGCAGCACCATCGTGGCGGTTGCGCTCCCGACGATCATCGCGGACCTGAACGGATCCCAGACCCAGTTCGCGTGGATCATCACCACCGCGCTGCTCGCCAATGCGGCCTCGACACCGATCTGGGGCAAGCTCGCGGACCTGTTCAACAAGAAGCTGCTGGTCCAGGCGGCGATCCTCGTCTTCGTGGCGGGCTCGATCATCGCCGGCTTCGCCACCGACGTGCCCGTCCTGCTCGCCGCCCGCGTGATCCAGGGCATCGGCATGGGCGGTCTCACCGCGCTCGTGGTCGCGGTCATCGGCAGCATCATCCCGCCCCGCGAACGCGGCCGGTACTCCGGTTACATGGGCGCGGTGATGGCCGTGTCCATGTCGGGCGGGCCGATCCTCGGCGGCATCATCGTCGACAGCCCGCTCGGGTGGCGCTGGTGCTTCTTCATCTCCATCCCGATCGCCGTCGCAGCCATGGTGTTGCTGCAGCGCACCCTGCACATCGTGACCGAACGTAAGCAGGACGTGAGCATCGACTGGCTCGGCGCCACGTTGCTGACCGCCGGTGTCAGCGTCCTGCTGATCTGGGTGTCCTTCGCGGGCAAGGCCGGCTACTACGAGTGGCTGTCGTGGGAGACCCTCGCGTACGTCGGCGTCGGCCTCGGACTGCTCGCCGCCACCGTCGTCGTGGAGTCCAAGGTCGCCGATCCGATCATCCCGCTGAAGATCGTCACCGAGCGCACCACCGCGCTCGCGATCATCGCCTCGATCGCTGTCGGTGTGGGCATGTTCGGCGCCACCGCCTTCCTCGGGCAGTACTTCCAGACGGCCCGCGGCTACAGCCCCACGGCGGCCGGCCTGCTGACGATTCCGATGGTGCTCGGCATGCTCTTCGCCTCGGTCACGTCGGGCCAGCTCATCACGCGCTTCGGCCGGTGGAAGCCGTTCCTGGTGCTCGGCGCGGTCCTGCAGGTGGTCGGCTTCGGTCTGCTCGGCTTCCTCGACCACGCCACTCCGATGTGGCTGATCGGGGTGGACATCGCGATCGTCGGCCTCGGCACGGGCATGCTCATGCAGAACCTGGTGCTCGCCGTGCAGAACACCGTCAGTGTCCGCAACATCGGAGCCGCGAGCAGTTCGGTCGCGTTCTTCCGCACCTTCGGCGGCGCGATCGGGGTGTCCGTGCTCGGATCGATCCTCGCCACCCGGGTGACCACGCTGTCCGCGGACGGCTTCGCCGCCCTCGGCATCGACACCGGCTCGGCCGGCGGTGGCGGCAACCTCGACCTCGCGGCCCTGCCCGAGCCGGTCGCGGAGATCATCCGCCACGCCTACGGCGACGCCACCGGGCTGCTGTTCCTCGTCGCCGCGATCATCGCGCTGGTCACCGTCGCCGCGGTCGTGTTCATCCCGAACCGTCCGCTGCGGAAGACCATCGACATCGTCACCGAGGAGCAGCCCGCTGCGGCGGAGCACTGATCAGGACCGGCGGTTGTACAACCACATCGTCGCCGGGCCGAACAGCACGACCAGCGCCGCGCACCACCCGAACACCATCGCGAGGTGCGCGGCGTCCGGTGTACCCGCCGTCAGGTCCCGGACGGCCGTGACGAGGCGGCTGATGGGATTGACCGTCACGAATCCCTGCAGCCAGCTCGGCATCGTCGCGGGATCGACGAACACGTTCGACGCGAAGGTGAGCGGGAACAGGATGGTCATCGACACACCCATGACCGCCTGTTCGGTGCGCAGCAGCATCGCCAGCATCGTCCACACCCACGAGAGACTGAACGCGAACAGCAGCACGAGCGCCACCGCCGCAGCAGCGCCGACCGGACCACCCGTCGGCCGGAAACCGAGCACGACCCCGAGCGTCAGCACGATCACCGACGCCAGCGTGTAGCGGGCGAGATCGCCGAACAAGGCGCCGACGAGCGGAGCGGGCCGCCACACCGGCATCGACCGGAACCGGTCGAACACCCCCTTCTCGATGTCGCGGTTGAGGGTCATCCCCGTGTACATCGTGATGGTGCACACCGTCTGCACCAGGATCCCGGGGATGAGGAACTGCACGTACGCCTCGGTCGACCCGGCCAGCGCCCCGCCGAACAGGAACGTGAACAGCAGCGTGAACATCAACGGGAACACGGTCACGTCGAACAACTGCTCGGGGACGTGCTTGATCCGCAGCAGCGCCCGCCACCCGAACGACAGCGACGCGGCGAACGCGGACGCCGGAGTGGGACGCGGCCCGGTGATGTGCAGGACGTCCACGACGGCGGCCGGGGTGCCCGCCCGTCGGTCGGCGGTCGAGGTCACGACGCGATCTCCTCGTCTTCGTCGGGAACTTCCGTGGGATGACCGGTGAGGGCGAGGAAGACCTCGTCGAGGCTCGGCTGCCCGAGGGCGAACGTCGTGACCGCGATGTCCGCGGTGTCGAGGGCGGTCAGGGCCGCCGCCGCGGCTCGCGGATCGTCCACCCGCGCGGTCAGCGCCGCCGGGTCCGAGCCGGCCGTCACCGCCACCCCCAGCACCGCGCCCAGCACGGCTGCCGCATCGTCCCGGCGCGCAGGATCGGCCACCCGCACGTGCAGCGAACCGGATCCGACGGACGCCTTGAGCTCGCCCGGGGTGCCTTCGGCGATCACCCGGCCCCGGTCGATGACTGCGATCCGATCGGCGAGCTGGTCCGCCTCGTCGAGGTACTGCGTCGTCAGCAGCACCGTCGTCCCGGCTGCGACCAGGGCTCGCACGATCTCCCACACCTGATTGCGGCTTCGCGGGTCGAGTCCCGTCGTCGGCTCGTCCAGGAAGATCAGTTCGGGTGCGACGATGATGCTCGCGGCGATGTCGAGACGCCGCCGCATACCCCCGGAATACAGCTTCACCTGGCGGCCCGCGGCCGCTTCCAGGTCGAACGCGGCCAGCAGCTGCGCGGCCCGGGATCGGGCGCCGGCCCTGGAGAAACCCAGCAGCCGCGCGAGCAGCATCAGGTTCTCCGAACCGGTCAGATCCTCGTCGAGCGAGGCGAACTGACCGGTGAGCGAGACCCGGCGGCGAACCCGCTCGGGTTCGAGGCGCACGTCGTGCCCGAGGACGGTCGCGGTGCCGCCGTCCGGTGCGAGCAGTGTCGCGAGCATCCGGATCGTGGTCGTCTTCCCGGCGCCGTTCGGGCCGAGCACGCCGTAGACGCCGCCGGCGGGCACGGCGAGGTCGATGCCGTCCACGGCGGTCTCCGCGCCGAAACGCTTGATCAGGCCCGAGGTCTCGATGGCCAATGCAGGGGGCATGGCTCCAGCCTTGCCCACGGTGCCGGGCGCGGCAATCGGTTTTGTCGGATTCGCCCGGCCGCCGTCGCCGCGCACGGTGGGCACCCCCGGCGACGAGGGATCCCGCGACCGGCTCCGCGAGCCGGGTGTGCAGAGTCACAGCACCGGCATAATGAGGTGAGGGACACGGTGTGAGACGGGCCGGCGGCGCGACGTGACGAGTCGACCACCTCCGACGCTCCGTAGACTGAGGAGAACCGCCCGCGCGGAAACGCACGGGTCCGAGCCGGAGGGAGCAATACCAGTTGGGTGTCCTGTCCCGCATCGAGTCGCCCGAGGACCTGCGCCGGCTCAGCCAACCCGAGATCCGGGAACTCGCCGAGGAGATCCGGCGGTTCCTGGTGGAGAAGGTGGCGGCGACCGGGGGACACCTCGGCCCCAACCTCGGCGTCGTCGAACTGACCATCGCAATGCACCGGGTGTTCGACTCACCCCACGACCCGATCATCTTCGACACCGGCCATCAGGCCTACGTCCACAAGATCCTGACCGGCCGTAAGGACGGCTTCGACACGCTGCGCAAGCAGGGCGGCCTGTCGGGATACCCCTGTCGCGCGGAGAGCGAGCACGACTGGGTCGAGTCCTCGCACGCCTCGGCGGCCCTGTCCTACGCCGACGGCCTCGCCAAGGCCTACGAACTGACGGACCAGCAGGACCGGACCGTCGTCGCCGTGGTCGGCGACGGCGCGCTCACCGGCGGAATGTGCTGGGAGGCGCTGAACAACATCGCAGCCGGACGGGACCGTCCGCTCGTGATCGTCGTCAACGACAACGGCCGCTCCTACGCTCCCACGATCGGCGGGCTCGCCGAGCACCTGGCGGCGCTGCGGCTGCAGCCCGGCTACGAGCGGGTCCTCGACAACGGTCGCCGATTCGTGAAGCGGCTGCCGTGGATCGGGGCGGCCGCGTACTCCGTGCTGCACGGGATGAAGGTCGGTATCAAGGACGCGGTCAGCCCGCAGGTGCTGTTCACCGATCTCGGCCTGAAGTACCTCGGCCCGGTCGACGGTCACGACGAGGCCGCTCTCGAGGCGGCCTTCCGCCGGGCCAAGTCGTTCGGAGGACCGGTGATCGTGCACGCCGTCACCCGTAAGGGCGCCGGGTACGCGCCGGCCGAGAACCACGTCGCCGATCAGATGCACGCCACCGGCGTCATCGACCCGGTCACGGGCCGCGCCACCGCGGCAGCGTCGGCCCCGGACTGGACGTCGGTGTTCGCCGACGAACTGCTCGTGCAGGGTGGCCGCCGCAAGGACGTCGTGGCGATCACCGCCGCGATGCCGGGGCCCACGGGCCTGTCGGCCTTCGGTGAACGCTACCCGGACCGGATGTTCGACGTCGGCATCGCCGAACAGCACGCCGTCACCTCCGCCGCAGGCCTGGCGCTCGGCGGGATGCACCCGGTGATCGCGGTGTACTCGACGTTTCTCAACCGTGCCTTCGACCAATTGCTGATGGACGTGGCGCTGCTGAAACTCCCGGTGACCGTCGTGCTCGACCGAGCGGGCATCACCGGTGCCGACGGCGCCAGCCACAACGGCATGTGGGACTTCTCCCTGCTGGGCGTGATCCCGGGGATCCGCGTGGCCTCGCCGCGCGACGGCGCGACCCTGCGCGAGGAGTTCGACGAGGCGCTCGCCGTCGCGGACGGCCCGACCGTACTCCGGTTCCCGAAGGGCGCGGTCGGTCCCGACATCCCCGCGGTGGAGCGCATCGACGGCACCGTCGACGTACTGCGGATGCCGCCCGGACGCCGCGGCGACGTGCTGATCGTCGCGGTCGGAGCCTTTGCGGGCCTGGCACTCGACGCGGCGGAGCGGCTCGAGCAGCACGGCCTCACCGCCGCCGTCGTCGACCCGCGCTGGGTGCTGCCCGTTCCGGCGGCCCTCGCTCGATTGGCGCGAGACTTCCGGCTCGTCGTCACCGTGGAGGACAGCGGCATGCACGGCGGCGTGGGTTCGGCGGTCTCGTCGGCCCTGCGCTCGTCCGGCGTGGACGTTCCCACCCGCGAACTCGGTGTGCCGCAACGGTTCCTGGATCACGCATCGCGGGAGCAGATCCATCGCGAGCTGGGTCTGACCGCGCAGGACGTCGCCCGTCAGGTCACCGGCTGGGTGGTCGGGCTCGGGGCCGCGCAGAAGGCGGAGCCGGCCGTGGACGGATCGGCCGGTGAGGAGTCGGCGGGCGACGTCGTCGTCCGTCGCGACCCCGGCCGCTGACGCTGAACCGAGGGGCCGGTCCACCGCGTATGCGATGGACCGGCCCCTCGACTGCTCAGCCTGCTTCCTCGAGGGTGCGCCCGCGCGTCTCCGGCAC
>NZ_JAUIZP010000025.1:0-88480 GCF_041414735.1 Rhodococcus sp. GXMU-t2271 | reverse complement strand
CGGTCCACCGCGTATGCGATGGCCCGCCCCCTCGACTGCTCAGCCTGCTTCCTCGAGGGTGCGCCCGCGCGTCTCCGGCACGAACTTGAGCACCAGTGCGAGCGAGAGCGCAGCCATCAGCGCGTATCCGGCGTAGGTGAAGGACAGGTTCCAGTCGGCCAGGGCCGGGAACGTCGCCGAGACGAGGAAGTTCGCCACCCAGTTGGACGCGGTCGCGATGCCGACGGCGACGGCGCGCACCCGATTCGGGAACATCTCGCTGATGAGGACCCACACGACCGGGCCCCACGAGAGGGCGAAGAAGAAGACGAAGGCGTTGGCGGCCAGCAGGGCGATCGTGCCGTTGGTGTCGGACAGGGTCGCGACCCGCTCACCGTCCTCGTTGACGACGAACGTCGCCGAGTGGAAGCACACCGCGGCAGTGCCCAACGAGAGCGCCATGCCCACCGAGCCGACCAACAGCAGCGGCTTGCGGCCGATCTTGTCGATCACGGCGATGGCCACGAAGGTGCCGACGATGTTGACCAGCGCGCTGACGACGCTGATGAGCAGGGACCGATCCTCACCGAAGCCGACCGCCTGCCACAGCGTCGACGAGTAGTAGAAGATCACGTTGATGCCGACGAACTGCTGCAGAGCCGCCAGCGCGATGCCGACATAGATCAGCCCGGCCACGCCCAGCCGCCGGGTGAACACGTCCCGTACTCCCGGCCGGGCGGCCTCGAGGTGCAGGGTCTCGCGGATCGTGGCGATCCGCTCGGAGACGGCGACCTCGTCGCCGCCCTCGACCGTGGCGATGATGCGACGCGCCGTGTCCTCCCGGCCGATCCGAACCAGATACCGCGGAGACTCGGGGATCGGGAACGTCATGATCAGGTACAGCGTCGCCGGGACCGCGCCGAGCGCGAGCATCCACTGCCACGCCTCGATACCGAGCAGTTCTTCGCGGGCACCCCCGGCCGCCGCGGCCAGCGCATAGTTGACGAGCTGGGAGACGGCGATACCGAGAACGATCGCGAGCTGGTACATCGAACCGAGCCGGCCGCGAATGGCAGCGGGCGAGATCTCGGCGATATAGGCCGGGGCGATGACCGAGGCGAAGCCGACGCCGACGCCGCCGATGGTGCGCCAGAAGGTCAGGTCGTAGATGCTGAACGGGAACGCCGACCCGAGCGCCCCGACGAGGAACAGGACCGCGGCGATCTGCATGACCCGGATCCGGCCGAGCCGGTCCGCGACGCTGCCGGCAATCCACGCGCCGATCGCCGCGCCGACCAGCGTCAGCGACACGGACAGGCCGATGGCGCCGGCTCCGACCTCGTAGCGGTCCCGGATGGCCCCGACGGCGCCGTTGATGACGGCGGTGTCGTACCCGAACAGGAATCCGCCGAGCGCGGCCACGGCAGCGAACAACACCGCGCGCGCCACCGTGTGCTGCTGTTCGAGCCTCGAATGGGGGAGGTGGGAACTGTCGGTCACAGGCTGGACGGTACGCCTGACGGTGCACCGAGGGGGCCGCTTCGGCGGGCACCGTGGCCGGGGCGATACGCACCGACACGCCCCGCGGTCCGCAGCGGAGTGTGCGGACCGCGGGGCGCCGTGACGAACAACCGGGGTGTCAGACGCTCGCTACTCCCGGGGCGAGGAAGCGTGCGCCGTTGACGGCCTCCGAGGTGCCGGTGCGATCCAGGTACGGCGTGATGCCCCCGTTCCAGAATCCGAAGCCGCCGCCGAGGATCAGGCACAGATCGATGTCCTCGGGAGCGGCGACGACGCCCTCCTCGAGCATGATCCGGATCTCCTCGGCGAACGCGCGACGGGTCCGCTCGAGCACCTCCTCGGCGGTGGAGGGCCTGTCGCCCTGCGGCCACAGCGCGGCGACATCCGGGTCGACGACCTGCTTGCCGTCGACGTACGTCCACACCCCGGGCTTGCGGGCCTCGACGAGTGCCTCGAGGCCGGGGGAGGAGACGAAGCGCTCGGGGTAGGCGGCCTGCAGGGTCTCGCCGGTGTGCAGCGCGACGGCCGGGCCGACGAGCGCGAGCAGGGTGAACGGGCTCATGGGCATGCCGAGTGCGCCGACGGCGTTGTCCGCCACCTCGAACGGGGTGCCCTCGTCCACGGCGGTCATGACCTCCCCGAGGGTGCGGGTGACGAGGCGGTTGAACACGAATCCTGGCTTGTCCGCGCACAGCACGGCCGACTTCTTCAGCGCCTTGGCGGTGGCGAAGGCCGTGGCCAGGGTCGCATCGTCCGTCTGCACCCCCTTGATGATCTCGAGCAGCGGGAGCACAGCGACGGGGTTGAAGAAGTGGAAGCCGACCACGCGCTCGGGGTGCTTCAGGTCCGCAGCCATCTCCGTGATCGACAGCGAGGAGGTGTTGGTCGCGAGAATCGTCTCGGGCGAGAGGTGCTGCTCGAGGTCGGCGAACACCTGCTTCTTGACGTCCATGTTCTCGAACACGGCCTCGATGACGAAGTCGGTGTCCGCGAACGCCGCCTTGTCCAGCGAGCCGGACACCAGTGCCTTGAGGCGGTTCGCCGCGTCGGGCGAGAGCCTGCCCTTGCCCTGCAACTTGTCGATCTCGGTGTGGACGTAGCCGACGCCCTTGTCGATGCGCTCCTGGTCGATGTCGGTGAGGATCACCGGCACCTTCAGTTGCCGGACGAACAGCAGCGCGAGCTGGCTGGCCATCAGGCCCGCACCGACGATGCCGACGCCGGTGACCTTGCGGGCCAGCGACTTGTCCGGGGCGCCCGCGGGACGCTTGGCGCGCTTGTTGACCAGGTCGAACGCGTACAGTCCGGCCCGCAGCTCGTCGGACATGAGCAGGTCCGCCAGCGCCTCGTCCTCGGCGGCGAAGCCGGCCGACAGCGACTGCGGGTCACCGATGTCGGTGTTGCGGGCGAGCTCGAGCAGCTCGATCGCCCGGGCGGGGGCTGGCGCGAAGCCGCGGGTCTTGGCCGCGACGAGCGCCCTCGCCCGGTCGAGGGCACTGTCCCAGCCGGTGCCGCGGTCGATCTCGGGCCGGGCGGGGGTGATCTGCCCGGTGAGCACCTTCGCGGCCCAGGCCAGGGACTGCTCGAGGAAATCCGCCGATCCGAACACCGCGTCGGCGAGGCCGATCTGCTCGGCCTGTTGCGCGCGGATCACCTTGCCGTTGTCGAGCGGATTCTGGAGGATCAGGGTGACGGCCGCGTCGGGGCCGATGAGGTTCGGCAGCAGCTGCGTGCCGCCCCAGCCCGGGACCAGGCCGAGCATGGTCTCGGGCAGACCGAGCGCGGGCACGTTGTCGGCGTAGGTGCGGTAGTGGCAGTGCAGCCCGACCTCGAGGCCACCGCCGAGCGCGAGCCCGTTGACGAACGCGAAGGTCGGGACGGCCGACTCGCGCAGCCGCCGGAAGACCCGGTGGCCGAGCCGGCCGAGTTCGACGCCCTGCTCGCGGGTGGTGATCGCGGGCACGCCCTTGAGATCGGCACCCGCGGCGAAGATGAAGGGCTTACCCGTGACGGCGACGGCGGCAGGCTCGGCGGCGAACGCCTCGTCGAGCGCGGCGTCGAACGCCGCGAGGCCGGCAGGGCCGAACGAGTTCGGCTTGGTGTGGTCGAACCCGTTGTCCAGCGTGATCAGCGCGACGGGACCGTCGATGCCGGGCACCCGGAGGATCTTGGTGTAGGCGTTCGTGACGACCTCGTCGGTGAACAGGGACGAAAGCTCGCTCATGACTACTTGTCTCCCTCGAAGTTGGGGTTCTCCCAGATCACGGTGCCGCCCATGCCGAGGCCGATACACATCGTGGTCAGGCCGTAACGCACCTCGGGGTGCTGCGCGAACTGCCGGGAGAGCTGGGTCATCAGGCGCACGCCGGACGAGGCGAGCGGGTGGCCGCACGCGATGGCGCCGCCCCACTGGTTGACCCGCGGGTCGTCGTCGTCGATGCCGAAGTGCTCGAGGAAGGCGAGGACCTGCACGGCGAAGGCTTCGTTGATCTCGAACAGACCGATGTCGTCGATGGTCAGTCCGGTGCGGGCCAGGACCTTCTCGGTCGCCGGCACCGGGCCGATGCCCATCACGGCCGGATCGACACCCTGGAAGGCGAACCCGACCATGCGCATCCCGATCTGCAGGCCGAGTTCGCGGGCGGTGTCCTCACCGGCGAGGATGCAGGCCGTCGCGCCGTCGTTGAGGCCGGCGGCATTGCCGGCGGTGATACGGCCGGCGGGACGGAACGGGGTCTTGAGCGTCGCGAGATCCTCGAGCGTGGTGCCCGGGCGCGGCGGCTCGTCCTCGGTGGCCAGGCCCCATCCGGTCGCGGACCGGGTCGCGACGGGTACGAGGGTGTCGGCGAGGTGGCCGGCCTTCTTCGCGGCGTCGTACTTGTTCTGGCTGGCGACGGCGTACGCGTCGGTGCGGGCCTTGGTGATACTCGGGAAGCGGTCGTGCAGGTTCTCCGCGGTGTTGCCCATCACCAGGGCGCTGGGGTCGACGAGCTTGTCGGCGAGGAAGCGGGGGTTCGGGTCGGCGCCCTGGCCCATCGGGTGGCGGCCCATGTGCTCGACGCCGCCGGCGACGACGACGTCGTACTGGCCGAAGCCGATTCCGGAGGCGGTGGTGGTGACCGCCGTCATAGCGCCCGCGCACATCCGATCGATCGCGAAGCCCGGCACGGTCTCGGGCAGACCGGCAAGGATCGCGGAGGTGCGTCCGATGGTCAGGCCCTGATCGCCGGTCTGGGTGGTCGCGGCGATGGCGACCTCGTCGATGCGCGCGGGGTCGAGCTGCGGGTTGCGGCGCAGCAGTTCCCTGATGGTCTTGACGACGAGGTCGTCGGCGCGGGTCTCCGCGTAGATGCCCTTCGGGCCCGCCTTCCCGAACGGGGTGCGTACGCCGTCGACGAAGACGACAGTGCGTTGAGTTGTGGTGGTTGACGCCACGCGTATTCCTCCCGATGGAGCGATGCTCGCCGACGTGGGCGAGGCCAGGGTTCCGGGAACATCCGGCGCCGGGCAGCCCGGACGCCAACGTGTTACCGACCGGTAACTTACCACCTGTGTCCGCGGCTGCGGGAGGGGTGCGCCGAGGGTCGTCGGTCTGCGGGCACGACCGCACGGCCGAGGGGCGTGGATGGTCGTGACCGGCGATCCGGCCCGTGGCAGCCCTCGGCGCCGATTCCGGGCGGCTACGGCGGCGGCGTGCGCGCGCTCGGGTACGAGACGGACGGCGACGATCGCGGCGGCGCCGAGCTCGACCGTCGCGAAGGAGGGATCCGGGGGTCAGTCCGCGGACAGCGCCTTCGCCAGCCGCGGCACCGTCAGTTCCCGTTGCCAGGGCCGTGCCCCGTCGGCGGCGAACCGTTCCTCGATGTACGCGACGACGTCCGCATCGGTCGGCACCTGCCACTCCCAGCACAGCCGGCGCACCATCTCGGGGCCGACCAGATTCTCCACCGGCACCTGCACCTGCTCGCTCAGCTCGGCGAGCGCGGACCGGGCCGCGGCGAGCCGCGCCGCGGCCTCGGGGTCGTGCCGGGCCCAACGGTTGGCCGGCGGCGGACCTGTGAACGGCTGGGTGACCGGGGGCAGCTCCGATTTCGGCAGTGCCCGGGCCCGTTCGATCGCGCCCAGCCATATCCGCGACAACCGGCGCTGACGGGGGCCTCCGAACACCGGCAGGGCGCGCAGCTCCTCGACCGTGCGAGGTGCGGCCTCCGCTGCGGCGACGATCGCGGAGTCCGGCAGTACCCGTCCCGGTGCTATGTCTCGCCGTGCCGCGAGTTCGTCTCGCGCAGTCCACAATTCACGCACGATCGCGAGCCGGCGCGGATCCTTGAGGGTGTGGATCCGGGAGGTGCGGCGCCAGCGGTCCGGCTTGGGGGCGGGGGGTCCGGCGCGACGGATGTGCTCGAACTCCTGCGCCGCCCAGTCCGACTTGCCCTGCCGCTCGAGCTCGTCCGCCATCGCGTCCCGGAGCTCGACGAGGATCTCGACGTCGAGTGCCGCATAGTTCAGCCAGGCATCGGGGAGCGGCCGGGTGGACCAGTCCGCCGCCCCGTGCCCCTTTCGCAGTTCGAAGCCGAGGGTGCGTTCGACGATGGCGGCCAGCCCCACTCGATCGAAGCCGGCCAGTCGTCCGGCCAGTTCGGTGTCGTAGAGCACCGCAGGCCGCAGCCCGAGCTCGTCGAGGCCGGGTAGGTCCTGGTCGGCGGAGTGCAACACCCACTCGAGATCGTTGATCGCCGATGCGAGCGGGGTGAGCGCGCCGGCCGTCGGGATCGGGTCGAGCAGTACCGTGCCGGCGCCGGCGCGACGCAGTTGCACGAGGTAGGCCCGCGCGGAGTAGCGGAATCCCGAGGCGCGTTCGGCATCGACGGCCAGCGGTCCCCGGCCCGCGGCGAGCGCCTCCGCGGCCGCGGCCACTCCGGCGGCCGTGGTGACGACCTCGGGGACACCGTCCCGTGGGGTCAGCAACGGGACCGTTGCCCGCGCGGGCTCGTGCTCGTTGGCTACCGACATGCTTCGTGACTCTATCCGGATGGCGGAAACAGGGGCGTCGACCCGGTCAACGGCGCGGTCCCCGCGTCGATTCCCGGGGTGACGAAAGGCACAGGGCGGGTCATCGTGAGTTCTCGAGTTCCTCGAGCGCCGAGGGGAAGCCGTCGACGAGTGCCCAGAGGTCGGGAACCAGCTCGGGGCACGCGAGCACGCCGACATCGAGCGTGCCGGACAGGGACATCACGGTGACGTTGAGTCCGACACCGTGGAAGATCGGCCCCAGCGGATACATGGCCCGGATCCGCGCGCCCAGAAAGTACAGGGGCACGGCGGGGCCCGGCACGTTCGACACCACCAGGTTGTGCACCACGGGGTGGCGTTCCGCCAGCCGCAGCGACGCGTACATGCGCATCGCGGTGCCGAACACCGCCGGCGCCATGAACTGCGTCCAGTCCTGCAGCAGGCTCGCGCCCAGTGCCGAATTATGTTCTTTGGCAGAGGCATTCGCATCGGCAATCGCGTGCAATCGCTCGATCGGATCCACGATGTGGGTGTGCAGGCTCGCGAACATCGGCGAGACCTGATTGCGCCCGGGCCGGTCCGACGTGCCGCGCACCGACACCGGGACCATGCCGATCAGCGGGGAGTCGGGAAGTTCGTCGCGCTCGGTGAGGTAGCGGCGCAACGCCCCGGCGCACACCGCCATGACGACGTCGTTGACCTTCACGCCGTGCTCGTCCTTCACGGCCTTGACCCGGCCCAGATCGAATTGCGTGAACCCGACACTGCGGTGGCCGGTGATGGTGCCGTTGAAGGATGTGCGCGGCGCGGTGAACGGCGCCGGCATGGCCTCGCCCCGCCGGGCCCGGGTGATCCACCGGGGCAGCAGTTCCACGGTCTTGGGCAGTGCTCGTACCAGACCCAAGGGGCGGGTGGCGACGTTGAACAAGCCGCCGAGGGCGATCTCGAGCGCCGACCCCCCACCGGCACCGTCGGCGACCGGATCGGGGCGCGGTGCATCGGGTTCGAGACTGCACAGCTGGGCCACGAGTTCGGCGCCGGTGACGCCGTCCGCGCCCGCGTGGTGAATCTTCGTCATGACGGCGACCGATCCGTCCTCGAGCCCCTCGATCACTGTCATCTCCCACAGGGGCCGGGAGCGGTCGAGCGGCTGCGCAGCGATGTGCCCGCACAGTTCCGCGAGTTCCTCCCGGCGCCCGGGCGCCGGGACCGCGACCCGGTGCAGGTGCCGGTCGAGGTCGAAGTCCGGATCGTCCACCCACACCGGATGGTCGAGATTGAACGGGCTGTCGGCGATCTTCTGCCGGAACAACGGCACGGCCGGAACACGGGCGGCGAGTCCGGCGCGGAGCGTCTCGAAGCGGTATCCGCCCGGGACCGTGGTCGGGTCGAGGATGATCAGTCCGCACACGTGCAGCAGCTGCGTCGGCGTCTCGAGGTACAGGAATCCGGCGTCGAGGCCGCTGAGTCGATGCATGCCCTCATGGTAGAACGAGTTCTAGAATCTGCACGGGAACGATCGCTCCACGTGCGCGTACCCCCGGGCGGCCGGTGCTCCGCGGGTTCCCGGGCGGCGGTCAGCCCGGCGAGGCGAGCGGGGCAGGCGGCGTGCCCGGCGCCCGGTCGGCCAGCTCCGCGAGCGCGGCCGGGAAGCCGCCGGCCAGCTGCCACAGGTCCGGGAGCAGGTCCGGGCACGACTGCAGACCGAAGTGCAGGCCGCCGTCGAGCGACATGACGGTGATGTTCAGACCTGCGCCGTGGTAGATCGGCCCGAACGGGTAGAGCGCGGTGATCCGCGCGCCCAGGTAGTACAGCGTGTCCTTCGGGCCGGGGATGTCGGAGACCACGAGGTTGTTGAGCACGGGGAGCACGTCGGGCAGCCGCAGCGCCGAATACAGCCGCAGCACTGCACCGAATGCCGCTCCCGGGGTCACCTGGCCCCAGCTGCCGAGCAGATCCGGGTCGAACGTGGCCTGATGCGCCTTGGCCGCGGTCTGGTCCGCCGCCACGGCGTGCAGCCGCACCACCGGGTCGGCGATCTCGGTGTGCAGCCGCCCCATCAGTACCGAGATCTGGTTGCCGGCGTCGCCCCGGGCGCGTCCGTGCACCGAGACCGGGACGGCCGCCAAGAGGGGAGAGGCCGGCAGCTCACCGCGGCCGTCGAGATACCGGCGCAGAACCGAGGAGCACAGCGCCAGCACGACGTCGTTGACCGTGACGCCGAACGCCCGCTTGACCGCCTTCACGGCCGCAAGATCCAGCGTCACGAACGCGACGTTGCGACGGCCGGTCACGCGGCGGTTGAACGACGTCCGCGGCGCCGTGAGCGGAACCGCCATCGCCTCTCCCCGCCGGGCCCGGCCCACCCAGCCGGGCACCAGGGCGGCGCCGGACCGCACCGCCCGGGCCAGGTCCAGCGGCCGGGCGGCGAGATCGGCGATGCCGCCCGCAGCGACGCTCAGTCGGTTGCCCCCGCCGACGCCGGGCGACTCGGGTTGCGGGGGCGGCGCCCCCGGTTCGAGGTCGCACAACTGCGCCAGCAGGGTCGCTCCGGCGAGGCCGTCCACCACGGCGTGGTGGATACGTGTCAGCACCGCGACCGAGCCGTCGGCCAGTCCCTCGAACACCGCGGTCTCCCACAGCGGCCCGGACCGGTCGAACCGCCGGGCGAAACGCTGCCCGCAGAGCACGGCCAGTTCGGCGGCGGTGCCCGGTTGCGGCACGGTGAACCGGCGCAGATGCCTGCCGACGTCGAAAGAGGGATCGTCCACCCACACGGGGTGGCCGGGATTGAACCGGGAATCGACCACACGCCGGCGCAGCAGCGGCACTGCCGCGACCCGCGCCGCCAGGTCGGATCCCAGCCGTTCGAAGGAGTAGCCACCCGGCACGGTGGAGACGTCGAGCAGGGCGAGGCCACCGATCTGTACCGGCAGCCCCGGTGAGTCGGTGTAGAGGAGCGCGGCGTCGAGCCCGCTGAGCCGCCGCATGCCTCGATCATAGGACCGCGAAGTGCCCGGTACACCCGATCCAGGCCCGTCGCGGACCCGGGCGCCGACGGTGACGGTTCAGTGCTGCAGCCGCGTCACACCCGCCGGGGGCAGCCCCGCCGCATACGCGAGCACCTCGCAGAACGCCTCCACGTGCGGGCCGAGTTCGGCGGACTGCGCGGTCCACGCGGCCCGCAACTCCAGCTGATGCGCCCGGGCCGGGCCGGCGATGTCTCCGAAGCGCACCGAACTCGTCGACGTCACGGTGCCGCCGAGCGCCGTCAACGGCTCGCCGTGCGCGTCGAGCGCATCGACCAGCCAGCTCCAGGCCACCTCCGGAAGCAGAGGGTCGGCAGCCAGGGTGGCGTCCACGTCCGCCTGGATGTAGGCGACGAGCCGCATGGTGCCGTTCCAGGCCTCGTCGCCCTCCGGATCGTGCAGCAGGATCAGCCGGCCGAACGCGTCGCCCTCCGACTGCTCGGGCACCAGGTCGGTGTCCGGATGCAGCACCTCCGCGCCCAGCGCATAGCTGTACGGAGCCAGTCGTTGCGGCGGCCGGATCGGACCCACCTCGATCTCCGGCCGCACGGTGGCCGCGTTCATCGAGTCGATGGCCGCGCGGAACTGAGCCGGCTCGGCGGGCGAGGTGGTCACGACAGCGGACGTTAGACCGGGTGACCGGGGCCACGCGGGAGGCGCGCCGATTCCGGCGGGGTGGCCGGGCGTGGCAGCATGGGCGGCGACCTGTGCCCCTGGACGAACGAGGATCGATGACCGGCCTGGAGAACACGAACGTCGGCTCCACCCCGCGTGTGGAGTACCCGACGCGGCGCCAGCTCCCGCAGGCGCCCCTGCTCGCCGCTGCGCGGGGACACGAGCCGGCGCACCGGCCCGTGTGGTTCATGCGGCAGGCCGGTCGCTCGCTTCCCGAGTACCGGGAGATCCGGGCGAACATCGGCATGCTCGAGTCCTGCTTCGATCCCGAGCTGGTGTGCGAGATCACCCTGCAGCCGGTGCGCCGCCACCGAGTCGATGCCGCGATCCTGTTCTCGGACATCGTTGTTCCGCTCAAAGCCGCGGGAATCGACCTCGACATCGTAGCCGGGACCGGACCGGTGATCGCCGACCCCGTGCGCACCGCGGCGGACGTCGCGAAGCTGCCGGCCCTCGAGCACGACGAGGTCGGTGCCGTCGCACGGGCGGTCGGGCTGCTCACCCGCGAGCTCGGCGACGTCCCGCTCATCGGTTTCGCCGGGGCGCCGTTCACCCTCGCCTCCTACCTCGTCGAGGGTGGTCCCAGCCGTAACCACGAGCGCACCAAGGCGCTCATGCACGCCGAGCCGCGCACGTGGCACGCCCTGCTGGGGCGGCTCGCCGACATCACGATCGCGTTCCTGCAGGCCCAGCTGCACGCCGGCGTCGACGCGATCCAGCTGTTCGACTCGTGGGCGGGCGCGCTGTCGCTGGCCGACTACCGCGAGTTCGTGCTGCCCCATTCGGAACGGGTGTTCGCCGAGGTCGAGTCCGCGGGCGTGCCGCGCATCCACTTCGGCGTCGGCACCGGCGAGCTGCTCGGCGCGATGGGCGAGGCCGGCGCCGACGTGGTCGGCGTGGACTGGCGGGTACCGCTGGACGTCGCCGCCACCCGGGTGGGGGCCGGAAAAGCATTGCAGGGCAACCTCGATCCCGCAATCCTGTTCGCCGGACCCGACGTGGTCCAGGCCGAGGTGCGGCGCATCGTCGCCGAGGGGGACCGCGCGCGTGCCGCGGGCGCCACCGGGCACATCTTCAACCTCGGGCACGGCGTCCTCCCGGACACCGACCCGGACGTCCTCACCGCGGTCGTCGACCTGGTGCACTCGTTGTGAGCGGTGCACCGAGCGTCGCCGTCGTCGGGGGCGGGATCACCGGTCTCGTCGCGGCGTACCGGCTGCGTCGCCTGCTCGGCGCGCACGCCCGGATCGTCCTGCTCGAGGGCGCCGAGCGGCTCGGCGGAAAGCTGCACACCGTGCCGCTCGCCGGCGATCCGGTCGACGTCGGGGCGGAAGCGTTCATCGCTCGCCGCCCCGAGGTCCCGGCGCTGCTCGAGGAGCTGGGCCTGAGCGACCGGATCGTCCACCCGTCCGGGGCCCGGCCGCTGATCTACGCCGGCGCCGCGCTGCACCCGTTGCCCGCCGGCACCCTGATGGGTATCCCCGCCGACGCCGGGTCGCTCACCGGTCTCGTCGACACCGAGACCCTCGCGCGAATCGCGGCCGAGCCCACCGTCCCGCTGCGCTGGGACCGCACCCGCGACGTCTCGGTGGCCGACCTGGTGGCCGACCGGTTCGGTGAACAGGTGGTGCGCCGCTCCGTCGACCCCCTCCTCGGCGGCGTCTACTCCGGACTCTCCGACACCGCAGGCGTGCGGGCCACCCTGCCGACCCTGGCCGCGGCCCTCGACGCGGGGGCCCCGAGCCTGAGCGAGGCGGTCGCCCGAGCCCTGCCGGAGCCTTCGGACACGCCCGTGTTCGGCACCCTGCGCGACGGCTACGGCACGCTGCTCGACGCGCTCGAGAAGGCCGCCGACGCCGAGGTCCGGCACGTTACCGCGGTCGGTCTGCGCCGCAGCGGCGACCGCTGGGACCTCGACCCGATCGGATCCGTGGACGGCGTCGTCCTCGCGGTGCCCGCCGACCGCGCCGCCGAACTGCTCACCGACGCCGTCCCGGCGGCAGCAGCCCAGGCCGCCCGGATCCCGCTCGCGTCGTCGGCGGTGGTCGCGCTGGCACTGCCAGACGGTGCCGCACTGCCGCAGAACTCGGGGATCCTCGTCGCCACCGGCGAGGATCTGTCCGCCAAGGCATTCACCCTGTCGAGCCGCAAGTGGCCCCACCTGGCCGGGCGCGACGTCGCGCTGGCTCGCGCGTCGTTCGGCCGCTACGGCGAGGCCGCGATCGTCGACGCACCCGACGACGAGCTGATCGCCCGCGCGCGCGTCGACCTCGCCACCGTCACCGGTGTCACCGACGAACCCGTGGCCGCGTTCGTCCAGCGCTGGCACGGGGGCCTGCCGCAGTACCGGGCCGGGCACCTCGACATCGTTGCGGCGCTCGAGGACGCGGTCGCCGCCGTCGACGGCCTCGAGGTCGCCGGCGCGATGCTCCACGGCGTGGGCGTGCCGGCATGTGTCGCATCAGGCACGACGGCCGCGACACGCCTGGCAACCCGAGTGGCAGGATGAACGGTATGGCACGTCTCGACTACGACAAGCTCAATTCCACCCTGCGCTACGCGATGTTCTCGGTGTTCCGGGTCCAGCCCGGTGCCCTCGGCGACGACCGCTCCGCGGCGATCGAGGACGCCCAGAAGTTCTTCGCGGCCTACGACGGCACCGATCTGGTCGTGCGCGGCATCTACGACGTCGCCGGGGTGCGCGCCGACGCCGACTTCATGATCTGGACGCACGCCGAGCGGCTGGAGGATCTGCAGAAGCTGTACGCCGATTTCCGCCGTACCACCGTCCTCGGCCGCACCACCACCCCGGTGTGGTCGAACGTGTGCCTGCACCGGCCGGCCGAGTTCAACAAGAGCCACCTGCCCGCCTTCATCGCCGGTGAGGAACCCGGCAACTACGTGTGCGTCTACCCGTTCGTGCGGTCGTACGAGTGGTATTTGCTCCCCGAGGCCGAACGTCGCCAGATGCTGGCCGACCACGGCAAGGCCGCCCGTGGCTACCCGGACGTGCGGGCCAACACCGTGCCCGCATTCGCACTGGGCGACTACGAGTGGATCCTCGCGTTCGAAGCTCCCGAACTCGATCGCATCGTCGACCTCATGCGCGACCTGCGTGCCACCGAGGCCCGCATGCACGTGCGCGAGGAGACCCCGTTCTTCACCGGTCCGCGCGTCGACCTCGACAAGCTGATCACCGCGCTGCCCTGACGCCCGCCGTCACCCCCGGATGTGCCGTCCCCGCACGGACTCCGGGGGCGCCTTCGGCTCGCCGGAAGGACGTGATGCACCCCCTGGCAGACTGTGCACCATGAGTTCTCGGACCGTGCGGTACCAGCACATGGCGCACTGGGGGATGTTCGAGGTCGAGACACACGACGGCGACGTCAGCGCCGTGCATCCCTTCCGAGGTGACGCAGATCCGTCACCGATTCTCGACAACGCCGTGGGCTCGGTGCGGCACCGCTCGCGGGTTGCGGGACCAGCGGTGCGCCGCGGCTGGCTCGAGCACGGGCCCGGGCCGAGCGATCGCCGCGGCAACGACGAATTCGTCGCGGTGTCCTGGGACGAGCTGACCGAACTCCTGGCCGGGGAGCTGCAGCGCGTGGTCGACACGCACGGCAACCGGGCGATCTTCGGCGGTTCGTACGGGTGGTCGTCGCCGGGCCGGTTCCACCACGCGCAGAGTCAGGTGCACCGATTCCTGAAGATGCTCGGCGGCTACACCCGCTCGGTGCACAGCTATTCGCTCGGCGCGACCGGCGTGATCATGCCGCGCGTGGTCGGCACGCACTGGAAGCTGTTCGCCCGCGCGACCCACTGGGACGTCATTGCCCGCGACACCGACCTGATGGTGTGCTTCGGCGGGGTGCCGCTCAAGAATACGGCCGTCAACGACGGCGGCACCAGCAACCATCCCACCCGGGGGGCGCTCGACGCGCTGCGCGCCCGCGGCGGGACGGTCGTGTCCGTCAGCCCCCTGCACGACGATCTGCACGGCGCCGCCGAACGCCTCGCGCCGCGGCCCGGAACGGACGTCGCGATCATGCTCGCCCTCGCCTACGTGCTCGCCACCGAGGGCCTCGCCGACCGCGACTTCCTCGACCGCTACTGCGTCGGCTACGACAAGTTCGAAGACTATCTGCTCGGCCGTACCGACGGCATCGCCAAGACACCGCAGTGGGCGGCCGCCCTGTCCGGGCTGCCCGCCGAGACCCTCGCCGCGCTGGCGCGGCGCATGGCAGCCGGCCGCACCCTGATCACCGTCACCTGGTCGCTGCAGCGGGTCCGGCACGGTGAGCAGGCTCCGTGGGCGGGCGTGACCCTCGCCGCGATGCTCGGCCAGATCGGGCTGCCCGGCGGCGGGTTCGGTCACGGCTACGGCTCGATGAACGAACCCGGCATCGCGCCCGTCCCGTACCCGCTCCCGACCCTGTTCCAGGGCGACAATCCGGTCGGCGACCTGATTCCCGTGGCCGCGATCTCCGACCTGCTGCTGCGGCCGGGACAGGAGTACGACTTCGACGGCCGGCGCCTGACGTACCCCGACATCCGGCTCGTGTACTGGGCCGGCGGCAACCCGTTCCACCACCACCAGGACCTGGGCCGGCTGCGCCGCGCCCTGACGCGCCCGGACACGATCGTCGTGCACGACCCGTACTGGACGCCGACGGCCAAGCACGCCGACATCGTCGTGCCGTCCACCACGTCCCTCGAACGTGAGGATCTCAGCTGCACCCGCAACGACCCGCTGCTGGTCGCGATGCACGCCGCCGCCCCACGCTTCGCCGACGCCCGCGACGACTACGACACGTTCTCCGCGCTTGCGTACCGTCTGGGCTTCGGGGACCGGTTCACCGAGGGCCGCACCGCCCGGCAGTGGCTCGAGCACCTGTACGAGCAGTGGCGGGGATTCGTCCTTGCCGACGACGCCCGCGTCGAATCCCCTCCGGAGTTCGACGAGTTCTGGGTGCGCGGACACGTGCGGATGCGCACCGAGGACGAGCTGACACTGTTCGAGGAGTTCCGCGCCGACCCCCAGCGCAACCCCCTGCGTACCCCGAGTGGGCGCATCGAGATCTTCTCCGCCGACATCGACGGCTTCGGTTACGACGACTGCACCGGGCACCCTGCGTGGTTCGAGCCGGAGGAGTGGCTCGGCGGCCCCCGCGCGCAGCGTTACCCCCTGCACCTGATCGCGAACCAGCCCAAGACCCGCCTGCACAGTCAGCTCGACCACGGGGGCGTCAGTCAGGCCTCGAAGATCCGCGGGCGCGAACCCGTCCGGATGCATCCGGACGATGCGGCGGCCCGCGGTGTGGCGGACGGCGACGTCGTGCGGGTGTTCAACGACCGCGGCGCGTGCCTGGCCGGCGCCGTCCTCGACGACGGTCTGATGCCCGGGGTGGTGCAGCTGGCCACCGGCGCCTGGTACGACCCACTGGACCCGGCCGATCCCGGCTCGATGTGCGTGCACGGCAATCCCAACGTGCTCACCGCCGACGTGGGCACTTCGAGTCTGGCCCGCGGCTGCACGGGCCAGCATGTACTCGTGCAGATCGAACGCTTCGACGGAGACCTGCCACCGATCCGCGCCTACGACCCGCCTGTGATCCGCACCCGCTGAGCCGCCGGTTTCCGCCCGGGCCGATCGGGTTCCCGTACGCCGAGCGTTCCCGCGCCGAGCGAATGTGTCCCTCGCTCCGAGGAGCTGGACGATACATCCGCTCGGAGGCGGGCTCGTAGTCACAACCCCAGCGAGCGCTGCACCTCGCGCAACGTCTGTGCCGACGCCCGCAACCCGTCGGCCTCGTCGGGTGCGAGGGGAATCTCGAGTACCCGGTCGGCGCCGCGGCCGTCGACGATCGTCGGCAGCGACAGGCACACTCCTTCGACCCCGTGCACGCCGCGCTGCAGCGTGGAGACCGGCAGCACCCGGTGCTGATCCCGCAGCACCGCCTCCACGATCCGGGCAGTGGACAGGCCGATGGCCAGGTTGGTGGCGCCCTTGCCCTGGATGATCTCGTACGCGCTGCGAACCACCTGGGTGGAGATCCGCTCCCGGACCGCCGCGTCGAACACCGCCACACCGTTCTCGTCGCGGTACTCGGTGGCCGGAACCCCGCCCACCGTCGCGCTCGACCACAGGGTGATCTCCGAATCGCCGTGCTCGCCGACGATGAGCGCGTGCACGTTCTCCACCGCGATGCCGACGTGCTGCGCGACGAGGAAGCGCAACCGCCCCGAGTCGAGGACCGTGCCGGACCCGAGAATCCGCCCGCCGGGGGCGTCCGTTGCGCGGATCGCCGCATACGTCACCACGTCGACGGGGTTGCTGACGAACAACACCACCGCGTCGGGGGACAGCGCGAGTAGCGCCGGTGTGAGTTCCTGGGCGAGGCGCACGTTCGCGGCCGCCAGCTCGAGCCGCGACTGGCCCGGCTTCTGCTTGGCGCCCGCCGTCACGACGATCAGATCGGAGCCGGCGGTGACGGCCGGGTCGTCGGCGCCGTCGATGCGGCACGCGGGGGCGAACTGGGTGCCGTGGTTCAGGTCGAGCACTTCGGCCCGCACCTTGGCGGTGTTCGGATCGAACAGGGCCAGCGAATCCGCCGAACCCCGGATCAGGCACGCGTAGGCGACGGCGGTGCCGACGCTGCCGGCGCCGACGATCGAAACCTTGGACTTGGACGCACGGGTCGTCGACATGGACACGATCGTCGTCGCTCCGCGCTCGATCCGCAGCCCGACCGTGCAGCCGTTAGCCTTCGAATCATGAGCGCTCAACCGTTCGACGCCGTGCTGTTCGACTTCTCCGGCACGTTGTTCCGGCTCGAGGAGGACGAATCCTGGCTGGCCGACATCACCGACGAGCGGGGCGAGCCCTTCGACGTGCACCGGCAGGCCGAGCTGATGCGCCGGATGACCGCCCCGACCGGCCAGCCCGTCGAGATGGACGCCGCCGAACATCACGCCTGGATCAACCGCGACCGGGACCCCCGCTGGCACCGGGACGCATACCTGACGGTGCTGCGCCGTTCCGGAGTCGCCGACGAGGAGCAGGCCCTCGGCCTGTACAGCAAGCTGACCGATCCGCGCTGCTGGACGGTCTACCCGGACACGGTGCCGGTGATCGAGGCGCTCGCCGGCGAGGGTCTCGCGATGGCCGTGCTGAGCAACATCGCCTTCGACATCCGGCCGGCGTTCGCGGCGCTCGGCATCGACGATCTGGTGTCGGAGTTCGTGCTCTCGTTCGAAGTCGGCGCGGTCAAACCGGAGCCGGAGATCTTCCGGCACGCCACCGACGCGCTCGGGGTGTCCCCGGAGCGCACCCTGATGGTGGGTGACAGCGAGGAGGCCGACGGTGCGGCCCGCCGTATCGGGTGCTCCTTCGCCCTGGTCGAGCCGCTGCCCACCGCCGAGCGTCGCCGGGGACTGTGGCGAGCCCTGTTCGCGGCGGGCCTCAGTCCTTCGGAACCAGGCGCAGGGAGATCGAGTTGATGCAGTACCGCTGATCGGTCGGAGTCGGGTACCCCTCGCCCTCGAACACGTGCCCGAGATGGCTGTGGCAGGACGCGCACACGACCTCCACCCGGCGCATGCCGAGGGACGTGTCGGAGCGCAGGATCACCGCGTCGCTCGACGCCGGGTCGAAGAACGAGGGCCACCCGCAGTGCGAATGGAACTTCTCGGTGCTGCGGAACAGTTCGGCGCCGCAGGCGCGGCACTCGTACACACCTTCGGTCTCCGTGTCGGTGTACTCGCCGACGAAGGGCCGCTCGGTGCCGGCCTGCCGCAGCACCGCGTACTCCGCGGGGGTGAGGCGGGTCCGCCATTCGTCGTCGCTGAGGGATACCTTCGGCGCGGGTTCGGTGGGGACAGCGTCAGCCATGCGCTCCACGCTAGCCGTCACCGCGGTTCGTCGCCACGAGCTCGGCCTGCCGCGCAGGCTCGTGCTCCGGCAACAGGAACGACGGTTCGATGCCGTCCGCCAGCCGGCCCTCCCGCCGGGCGGCCAGGTAACGGTCGAGCAGCACCGCGAAGATCACGATGAGCAGCAGCGACCACCCGAACGTCGTCTTCATGTACTCGGCAGCGCGACCGGCCTCCGGCCACCGTCCCGACAGCCAGCTGTCGTAGCTCATGAAGCCGTAGACCGCCAGCCAGGCCGGCCAGTTCCGCATCACCGAATTGCGCAACACGACCGTCATCAGCAGCGGGAACAGCATCATCGAGTAGTACATCTGACCGAGCGAACCGAGCAGGAACGACGCGGTGAGCAACACCCCGCTGCTCGTACCGACGAAGAAGAGCTCGTCGTGGCGGCAGTACCGGTACAGCAGCCACAGCGAGACGACGACCATGAGACCCAGGACGACGCGCAGCGCGAGGATCAACCAGGCGGGTAAGCCGTAGTACATGCCGTTGCCGACGATGGCGCTGTTGAAATAGTCGCGTGCCTCGAACAGGTACGGCGTGGTGCGCTCGACGAACGCCCAGGCGTCCACCGAGAGCGGCCACGCGACGAGCGTCAGGCCGAGCGGCACCGCCGCGGCGGTGACGAACACCTTCCACTGCCGGCGCACGAACGGAATCAGCAGCAGGGGCGCGAGGATCGGCTTGACCGCGAACGTCAACCCGATCGCAACGCCCGCCCACAGATCCCGCCGGCGCAGCAACAGCGTCAGGAAGGCGACCTCGCCGAGCAGGACGAGGCCGTTGATGTTGGTGAAGACCAGGGTGTTCGTCACGGTCTCGGAACTGAACGCCGCCAGCAGGAGGATCGGCGCGAGCACCGAGTCGAGACCGTAGCCGAACATCCGCAGCAGCAGGTACAGCGCCACGATGATCGCGATCGCGTTGGCGATGATGAACAGCCACCGGGAGCGCTCCGGGTCGATCACCGCGATCGGGGAGATCAGCAACGTCCCGGACGGGGGATACAGGTAGTGCGGGTCCACCCACTCGAAATTCGCGGTGTACACCGGCCGGCGGTTGAGAAACGCCAGGGCCGCGTTGTAGACGGGAGTGAAGTCGTCGGTGCGGAACCCGTTGACGGCTTTGACCACCACACGGTGCAGCACCGTGAGCACGGCCAACGGCCACACAACGCACTTGACCACCTCCGCGGCGGTGCGGGCGGTGCGGGGCTCGAGGCGGCTGAGGAACACTACGGCACGGTACACCGAGAGCCGGGGGCGGCCACCCACCGTCCCCACCCGGCGGCGTCGGGCCCGGGCCGCGGCGGACGTCGGTTCACGCCGGGCACAGGCTGCCGTTCGGCGGCAGGGCGCCGGTGTCGAGGTAGGCCGCCAGGCGTGCCTGGACGCAGCCGGAGTGCAGGACCGCCGAGTAGCCGGCACCCTGCCAGGACAGCGCCGCCCACCGGGCGGAGACGGCGGTGAGGGCGCCGGTGACCGACTCGAGCCCGGCGCTGCCGACGAGCGGATCGGCGGCACCCGTCGTCACCAGCACAGGCACGCGCACCTCCGCCGGCAGCGGTGGTGTCGGCATGCTCGGCCAGGCACTGCACGCGGTGAGACCGATCGCGCTGTCGCCGCCGAACAGGGGGTAGTTCGCCGACCACGTCTGCTGCAGCTCGGTGGCCCGGGCCGTCGTCGGCCACCGCTGACCGTCGCTGCAGCGGGAGACGAACTGCCCGTCGGACGACAGCACGGCCTCGGCGGCGCCGACGAGTTCGAGCATCGGTGTCACGTCGCCCGCGCCGGCGGCGGCCAGTGCGTCGGACAGCTCACGGACCCGGGCCTGCGCGTCGCTACGGGGGGTTCCCAGGAACCACGTCACCGCAGTGAGCAGGGCGTTCGACGAGAGCGGTGCAAGAGTCCCGGCCGCGGCGCGGGCGTGCAGGTCCTCGAGCGCGGCCCGCGGGTCGGGGCCCAGCGAGCACGCCAGTGCGACGCACTGGCGGGCGAACGCGTCGACCGCCGACTCCGCGCCGCGCACCCGGCTCTCGGCCAGCAGCTCGGCGTCGGCCGTCGCGGCGGCGGGGGAGTCGAGGACGAGGCGGCCGATGGTGGTCGGGTACTTCGACGCGTAGGCGAGGGCGACCGTGGCACCGTTGCCGATGCCGAGCACGCCGATCCGATCGACGCCCCAGGTGGTTCGCAGCTGCTCGAGGTCGTCGGCGGCGTGGGCGGCGTCGAACAGCAGTTCCTGCGGCTGCAGGTAGTCGGTGCATGCGATGGTGGCTTGCCGGCCGAGCTCGGCGACCCGCTCCGGACCGTCGCCGGTGCGGCCGAACTGCCCGTGGTCGGCCAGGGCGCGCCGGTCGGCTCCGAAGATGCACTCGATCGGCTGGGAGGCGCCGAGGCCGCGCCGATCCACCGCGACGATCGGCCGCGAGGCCGCGAGTTCGGCGAGCGAGCCGGTCGACAGTGCGGCCAGCGCCCGTGAGGAGGGCATGTCGGCACCCGTCGTCATGACGAGCGGGGCCGCCTCGGTGGGGGTCTGCGCCAGCCGGGCGCGCAGCACATCGAGTGGAAACGAACCCGGCACGGTTCCTGTCGCGTCGATCGCAGCGGGAATCTGGGCGCACTCGAGGACGAGGCCTGTCGGTCCCGGCGGCAGCGCCTGGGCGGCGAGGGTCTCGGCGGTGCAGTCGCGCCAGTCCAGGTCCCGGGCGGGTGCCGGCAGTTCCGGGGCAAGGGCAGGGTCCTCGCCGGTGGGAGTGGCCCGGCCGTCCGCCTCCTGCACCACCGCGACGTCGGGGCGTACCGAGGGGCCCGCCCCGCATGCGGCGGTCATCGCTCCGAGTACGACGATGCCCACGGTGAGCACACGGGTTCTGCGCATGCGCACAGCCTGCCAGGTCGGTACGCGGGCCCGCGCACACGACCGGATCGCCCGATCTGCCGGATGTGACGATCACGTGTACGTGATGTGAAGTAGGTCGCAATCTGCCCTGGGTGTACCGGTCGCCTCGAGCTGCGGCCCTACCCTGGAGAAATGCACGAACGTCTCGTCGATCGCAATCCCGTGGTGCCGTCCGACCAGCTGGTGGCCCAGATGGTTCCGCCCGCGATGTTCGACGACGTGAGCTTCGCGTCCTACATTCCCGATCCGAACGAGCCGAGCCAGGCGACCGCCGTCGCGACGGCGGAGGAGTTCGCCCACAAGATCGCGAAGATCCGGGGTGGCGGCCGGCGGGGCCTGTTCGGGCGGAAGGCGCCGTCCACCGGCGCCGGTCTCTATCTCGACGGCGGCTTCGGCGTCGGCAAGACCCACCTGCTGGCGTCGATCTTCCACGCGGCACCGTCGCCGAAGGCGTTCGGCACCTTCGTGGAGCTGACCCACGTCGTCGGTGCGCTCGGCTTCAACAAGGCGGTCGAAGAGCTGTCCAGCCACAGCGTGCTGTGCATCGACGAGTTCGAGCTCGACGACCCGGGCGACACGATGCTGGTCTCCCGGCTGCTGACCGAACTGTCCGCGCGGGGCGTGTCCATCGTCGCGACCTCCAACACCCTGCCCGGGCAGCTGGGCGAGGGGCGATTCGCGGCGCAGGACTTCCTGCGCGAGATCAAGAAGCTCGCCTCGATCTTCGAGACCATCCGCGTGGACGGTCCCGACTACCGCCATCGCGACCTGCCGCCGGCGCCGGACCCGATCAGCTCCGAGGAGCTGCTCGATCGCGCCGATGCGGTCGCCGGCGCCACCCTCGACGATTTCGACGAGCTGTGCGCGCATCTGAGCACGCTGCATCCGTCGCGGTACGGCAAGCTCGTCGAGGGCGTCGCGGCGGTCTTCCTCAACGGGGTCCATGCGGCCCACGACCAGTCCGTGGCGCTGCGTCTGGTGGTGCTCGCCGACCGGCTCTACGACGCGAGCATCCCGGTGACCGTCGCCGGCGCGAAGCTGGACGAGATCTTCACCGCCGAGATGCTCGCCGGCGGCTACCGCAAGAAGTACCTGCGTGCGACCTCGCGCCTGCTGGCGCTGTCGCGGTTCGAGACCGCCGCCACCTGAGTCGGGTTCCCGGCCGGACCTGCCGCACGCGAGTACCTCGCGTCACAGGGTGCGTTGCATGACGTAGTCGTGATGGGTCTGCGAGCCGACCTGGAACGTGCGCGTGCCCACGACCTCGAATTCGTTCTTGGCGTAGAACCGCCGGGCCCGCGAGTTCTGCTGGTTGACTCCCAGCCACAGCCCCCGGCAGCCGGCTGCCCGGGCATGCTCGACGACGGCGGCCATCAGGGCCGCCGCCACTCCGGCGCCGTGCTTGCCTGGCAGCACGTAGAGCTTGCTGATCTCGGTGGTCGGCAGCGCGGTCACGGCTGCACGGACCTCCGGGTCCGTCGGTTCCGCATCGACGCCCATGAGGTAACCCACGATCTCGCCGCCGACGGTCGCCTTGAGCACGATGCGGGTCGGGTCGGTGAGGTACTCGCTGAACCGTTCCGCCGAGAGGGTGTCGTCGATGAACGCGGCGATGTCCTCCTGCGAGGCGTCGGCCGGGCAGGCGAGGGGGAACGTGGTGGCTGCGACATCGGCGATGGTCTCGGCATCCCAGATGCCGGCCTGCTCGACGGAGACGTTCGCCGTCGATTCCTCGAGTGACGGAGTGGGCATGGGAACCAGTAGATCACTCGGCGCCTCACCGCGCCGACGCTCGGGTCCGGTATCTGCTCGGCGTCCGGAAATGGCTGAACCCCAGCCTTGGATGGGGGGTCATGGCTGGGGTTCATTACCATCGGGGGGATGGCATCTCCGACAATACATGAGGAATCCCTCAGGTTCCAGCCGGGGTGGTCACGGTTGGGTCACACGCCGGTCGACGGGCGGTTGCCTTCCGCCGGGCGACGCTCTACTGTGGGCCTCATGAAGCGCGTACTCGTAGTTCACCGCCGTAGCGGGGTCTGATTCGGACCGACCCCTCGCTGCGGGTCGTCGAGCTACCTGTCGGTCCTTCCTTCACGCGGAAGACCTCCCACGATGAACGCCTTCACCTCCACCGCTTCCAGCACCTCCTATGCCGCCGGCGACGCGAACACCGCATACTCGGCGCCGATCGACCCGTTCGCCGCGCGCTACGGACGATCCCTGCCACGCGAACTGCGCGCCGAGGCGCTCGACATGAGCTGGACAGAGTTCACCGCGACCTATGCCCCGCACGGGCCGGTCCGTCTCGGTGGCTGGTCGGCCGGGGCTCCGTGTGCAGGCCGTCGGAATTTCGAGGCCACCTTCGGCGTGGGGGAGACCATCCACGCGGCTGCAGCGACGGCCACCGGCCCGGTGGCTGCGATGACCGCCATGATGCACACCCTCGGGATGCCGCTCGAGATTCTCTCGTTCCACCAGTTCGATCTCGGCGACAGCCACGCGACGTTCCTGTTGTGCGAGGCGGACGGGCGCCGGCTCTGGAGCATGGGTATCGCGGCGACCGGAACCGAATCGGCACTGCGCGCGATGACCGCGGGAGCCAATCGGCTGCACGCCTCCCGCTGAGAGGGCGGTAGCACGACGAAGGCCCTCCCGACCGGGAGGGCCTTCGTCGTCGAGTGGTGGGCGCGACCTCGTCCGGCCGGCGCTCCCGAGGGTGGTGGAGCGGATGACGGGATTCGAACCCGCGACCCTCACCTTGGCAAGGTGATGCGCTACCAGCTGCGCTACATCCGCATGCGCACTCCTCGACCCGGCGGACCGGCGATGGAGTGCAGGGTGGAGAAGGTGAATCGTGGTGCGCGATACTGGGATCGAACCAGTGACCTCTTCCGTGTCAGGGAAGCGCTCTCCCGCTGAGCTAATCGCGCCGGGGGGTGGAGCGGATGACGGGATTCGAACCCGCGACCCTCACCTTGGCAAGGTGATGCGCTACCAGCTGCGCTACATCCGCATGCGCACTCCTCGACCCGGCGGACCGGCGATGGAGTGCAGGGTGGAGAAGGTGAATCGTGGTGCGCGATACTGGGATCGAACCAGTGACCTCTTCCGTGTCAGGGAAGCGCTCTCCCGCTGAGCTAATCGCGCCGGGGGGTGGAGCGGATGACGGGATTCGAACCCGCGACCCTCACCTTGGCAAGGTGATGCGCTACCAGCTGCGCTACATCCGCATGCGCACTCCTCGACCCGGCGGACCGGCGATGGAGTGCAGGGTGGAGAAGGTGAATCGTGGTGCGCGATACTGGGATCGAACCAGTGACCTCTTCCGTGTCAGGGAAGCGCTCTCCCGCTGAGCTAATCGCGCCGGGGGGTGGAGCGGATGACGGGATTCGAACCCGCGACCCTCACCTTGGCAAGGTGATGCGCTACCAGCTGCGCTACATCCGCATGCGCACTCCTCGACCCGGTGACCCGGGTCGAGAAGTGCAGGTAAAACCTGGTCGATCGTGGTGCGCGATACTGGGATTGAACCAGTGACCTCTTCCGTGTCAGGGAAGCGCTCTCCCGCTGAGCTAATCGCGCCGGGGGGTGGAGCGGATGACGGGATTCGAACCCGCGACCCTCACCTTGGCAAGGTGATGCGCTACCAGCTGCGCTACATCCGCATGCGCACTCCTCGACCCGGTGACCCGGGTCGAGAAGTGCAGGTAAAACCGGGTCGATCGTGGTGCGCGATACTTGGATTGTACCAGTGACCTCTTCCGTGTCAGGGAAGCGCTCTCCCGCTGAGCTAATCGCGCGAGGTGGAGACGGGAATCGAACCCGTGTGCACGGCTTTGCAGGCCGTTGCCTCACCACTCGGCCACTCCACCGTAAAAGGTCGAGTCCAACCTCTCGAGCGGATGACGGGATTCGAACCCGCGACCCTCACCTTGGCAAGGTGATGCGCTACCAGCTGCGCTACATCCGCATCGCACCGTCCGGCGCCGTGCTCTCCGTGGTGCGGTTGAGAACATTAGCCGACCATCGTCAGAACACACAAATCTGCAGGTGAGGGCATGGACGAGCCGTCCTCACCGGGTCGTGCACGGCCCGTTCCGGGCCGGCGGGCTCCGGTTGCGGCGATTCGCTCCGCAGGGGCGGAGCTTGCGGCCGTTCGGGGCGCGGCGTCCCGACCCGGTTTCGAAAACACAGGCGACCAGGCGATTCGTGTTCACCCGATGGGCGTGTTAATGTTCCTTCTCGTTCGAGCCGCTGCGAAGCGGCCCGGTCCCGTGGCTCAGTGGAAGAGCGTCCCGTTCACACCGGGGAGGTCGCTGGTTCGATCCCAGCCGGGACCACAGCACCGACGAAGGGCACCCCACGGGGTGCCCTTCGTCGTTTCGGAGTCGTTTCGGACCGGCGCGGTTCGCGTCCGGCCGGAACATCTCGGCGACGGAGCGGCGGTGACCTGCGCGTTCACCGAACCGCACTGCGCTGATGGCAGGATTGCGGTCGGTGTGAGGAGGATGCGACTGATGAGCGTCGCCGACAACAACTGGCCCCTGGTCGGGGCCACAGGAGCACGATTCGGATCGTCCGGCCGCCGGCGCAAGGATCACCCGGCACCGGGTACCGCCGACCGCGCAGAGGGCACGCCCGCGGTGGAGACCCCGGCGACGGGTGCCTCCGCGGCCGTCGCCGCTCCGGCCTCGAAGCCGATGCCTGCGGTTCCGAGGCACACGGCGGCCACGAGGGAAGAGGAGCCGAGCGGGCAGCAGCCCTCGTTCGTCCGACCCTTCGTGCGCAGCCAGGGCCGGACCCGCGCCGAGGTGGATCTCCCGCTCGAGGTCCTCGTCTCCGCGGTGAGCGACGCCGTGGGAACCGCAGGTCTCGAGGAGCACCGCACCATCCTGGCGTTGTGCGCCGAGCCCCGGTCCATCATGGAGATCGCGGCTCTGGCACGACTGCCGCTGGGCGTCGCACGTGTCCTGGTGGGGGATCTCGCAGCCACGGGAGAACTCACCGTTCACCGAACCGCCGACGGACTCGGCCCCGACGCCCAGTTGCTGTCTCGGGTCCTCGGCGGCCTGCGCCGGCTCTAGCCCACCGGCTCCCGGCGGTGCCCGGGTGAACTGCCGTTCGGGGTGGTGTCGATAGCATGGTCTGGTTGCCGACGCGTGGCATACCCCGCGGCGTCGGCGGCACCCATCACCGGCACGAGCCCGAGGAGCCCACCACCGTGACGACGCCCGCATCCGTAGACCCCACCGTGCTCGTCCGGGTGCCCGCGGGGACCGCTGCCGGTGCCGCCCTCCGGGAGGCGGGCCTGCCCAACAGCGGGCCCGACGCGGTCGTCGTGGTCCGCGACGAGGAGGGCCGGCTGCGGGACCTGTCGTGGACGCCGGAGCAGGACGCTCGGGTCGAGCCGGTCGCCGCCGCCACCGAGGACGGCCGCTCCGTCATCCGGCACTCCGCGGCGCACGTCCTCGCCCAGGCGGTGCAGCAGGAGTTCCCCGAGGCCAAGCTCGGCATCGGCCCTCCGATCAAGGACGGCTTCTACTACGACTTCCAGGTCGACCGGCCCTTCACTCCGGAGGACCTGGCCAAGCTCGAGAAGCGGATGAAGCAGATCGTCAAGGGGGCACAGCGGTTCTCCCGCCGCGTCGTCGAGAACCTGGACGACGCACGCGAGGAACTGAAGAACGAGCCGTTCAAGCTCGAGCTGCTCGGTGAGAAGTCGGCCGGAAACGACTCCCTGGACGAGGACCCCGAGATCATGGAGGTCGGCGGCAAGGAACTGACGATCTACGACAACCTCAATCCGCGCACCGGCGAGAAGATCTGGGGCGATCTGTGCCGTGGCCCGCACATCCCCACCACCAAGTACATCCCGGCGTTCAAACTCACCCGCAGCTCTGCCGCCTATTGGCGCGGGGACCAGGACAATGCCGGTCTGCAGCGCATCTACGGCACCGCGTGGGAGTCTGCGGAGGCGCAGGAGCGCTACCTCGAGCTGCTCGCCGAGGCCGAGCGCCGTGACCACCGCAAGCTCGGCAACGAGCTCGACCTGTTCAGCTTCCCCGACGAGCTCGGCTCCGGCCTTCCGGTGTTCCACCCCAAGGGCGGCATCATCCGTCAGGAGATGGAGGACTACTCCCGCAAGCGGCACGTCGAGGCCGGCTACGAGTTCGTGTACTCCCCGCACATCACGAAGGGCCACCTCTACGAGGTGTCCGGCCACCTCGACTGGTACCGCGACGGGATGTTCCCGGCGATGCACATCGACGAGGAACTGGCCGAGGACGGCACCGTGCGCAAGCCGGGTCAGGACTATTACCTCAAGCCGATGAACTGCCCGATGCACAACCTCGTCTTCCGTTCCCGCGGCCGGTCCTACCGCGAGCTGCCGCTGCGGCTGTTCGAGTTCGGCTCGGTGTACCGGTACGAGAAGTCCGGCGTCGTCCACGGTCTGACCCGGGTACGTGGCATGACGCAGGACGATGCGCACATCTACTGCACCCGCGAGCAGATGCGCGACGAGCTGACCACGACCCTGAACTTCGTCCTCGACCTGCTCAAGGACTACGGCCTCGAGGACTACTACCTCGAGCTGTCGACGAAGAACCCCAAGAAGTTCGTCGGCGACGACGCCCTGTGGGAGGAGGCCACCGAGACCCTGCGCGAGGTCGGCGAGGCCTCCGGTCTCGATCTCGTGCCGGATCCGGGCGGCGCCGCCTTCTACGGCCCGAAGATCTCCGTCCAGGTTCAGGACGCGCTCGGGCGCAGCTGGCAGATGTCGACGATCCAGCTCGACTTCAATCTGCCCGAGCGTTTCGAGCTCGAATACACCGGCCCCGACGGCAGCAAGCACCGGCCGGTGATGATCCACCGGGCCCTGTTCGGTTCGATCGAGCGCTTCTTCGGCGTGCTCACCGAGCACTACGCGGGCGCCTTCCCGGCGTGGCTCGCCCCCGTCCAGGTCGTCGGGATCCCCGTCGCGGAAGCTTTCGAGGATCACCTGTTCGACGTCACCCGGCAGTTGAAGGCCGCCGGGGTGCGGGCCGAAGTCGACACCAGCGACGACCGGATGCAGAAGAAGATCCGCAACCACACCACGCAGAAGGTGCCGTTCATGCTGCTCGCGGGCGAGCGGGACGTCGCCGCCGGCGCGGTCAGCTTCCGGTTCCGCGACGGTACGCAGGTCAACGGAGTACCCGTGGCCGACGCGGTCCGGCTGGTGACCGAGTGGATCGGACGGCGGGAGAACGCCTCGCCCACCGCGGAACTCGTCGCTCCCGTCGACCGTGGCGGCGCCGCATGAGCGGGGACTGCTCCGACGACGCCCTCGTCGACCGGGGCGCCGGCGAACCCGACCACCTCCAGCGTCTGTGGTCCCCGCACCGGATGTCGTACATCGCGGAGGCGCCCCGGTCCAAGGAGGCGCCCTACGAGCCGTTCACCGACATCCCGAAGATGCGGGACGAGGAGGGCCTCGTCGTCGCGCGCGGCGAGCACGTGTACGCGGTGCTCAACCTGTACCCCTACAACCCCGGCCATCTGATGGTCGTGCCGTACCGCCGGGTCGCCAACCTCGAGGACCTCACCCCCGAGGAGAGCACCGAACTGATGTCCTTCGCGCAGCAGGCGATCCGGGTCATCAAGAGCGTCTCGCGGCCGCACGGCTTCAACGTGGGGCTCAACCTCGGGGCCGCCGCCGGTGGTTCGCTCGCCGAGCACCTGCACCTGCACGTGGTGCCGCGGTGGGGCGGCGATGCCAACTTCATCACCGTCCTCGGCGGCGCCAAGGTCATGCCGCAGCTGCTGCGCGACACCCGCGCGTTGCTCGCTGCGGCCTGGAGCGACTGACACCGGCCCGAACCGAACGCCGTCCCCGACTCATGTTTGTCGCCGTTCGCAGGCATGGCAGGATCGTGTCCCGGACGCAACGATGTGACGAAAGACGGGGGTCGGTGGGATGCTCAGCTTCTTCGGGCGTGCGTCGGTGTCGAAGGTCACCGCCCCGCTCGGCAGGGCCCTGATCCGCACCGGCCTCACACCGGACGCGGTGACACTGATCGGCACCGTCGCCACGATCACCGCCGCCGTGACGCTGTTCCCGATGGGGCAGTTGTTCTGGGGTGCGATGGTGATCTGGCTGTTCGTGATGTTCGACATGCTCGACGGCGCCATGGCACGGGCTCGAGGGGGCGGCACCCGCTTCGGGGCGGTCCTCGACGCCACCTGTGACCGGGTCGCCGACGGCGCGATCTTCGCCGGACTCGCCTGGTGGGCGGTCTACGAGGAACAGAGCCGGCCACTGCTGATCGCCACCCTCGTCTGCCTCGTCACCTCCCAGGTGATCTCCTACGCCAAGGCTCGCGCGGAAGCGAGCGGCCTGTCCGCCGACGGCGGCCTGATCGAACGTCCCGACCGGCTCGTCATCGTCCTGGTCGGCGCCGGCCTCACCGGGCTCGGCCTGTGGTGGGCGATCCACGCCGCGATGTGGCTGCTCGCCGCCGGTTCGGTGATCACCGTATTCCAGCGGGTGCTCGCGGTGCGGCGCTGCCCGGAGGCCCGCGAGCTGCTCCCGTTGCCGTCGTCGACTCCAGCCTGCGGAGAACCGTCGTCCGCCCCGGCCGACGGAGACGCCCGATGAGCGTGACGGGACGCGCCTCCGACCTCGGCTACGCCGCAGGATGGCGGCTCGTGCGGGCGCTGCCCGAGTCCACTGCGCGCCGGCTGTTCGACCTCGGGGCCGATTTCGCGGCCCGTCGCGGCGCCGGCCCGCAGCAGTTGCGCCGCAACCTGGCCCGCGTCCTGGGCGTGCCCGCGGCGCAGGTCCCGGACGAGCTGATCCGGCAGTCCCTGCGGTCCTACGCTCGGTACTGGCGGGAGGCGTTCCGGCTGCCCTCGATGGACCTCGCCGCGACGGCTGCGGCACTCGATCACGCCGTCGAGGGCCGCGAACACATCGAACAGGCACTGGCGGCCGGGCGCGGTGCAATTCTCGCCCTGCCGCACAGCGGGAACTGGGACATGGCCGGTGTGTGGTGCACGCAGACCTACGGTGGACTGTCCACGGTCGCCGAACGCCTGCGTCCCGAATCGCTCTACCAGCGGTTCGTCGCATACCGCGAAAGCCTCGGCTTCGAGATCTTCCCCCTCAGCGGCGGTGAGACCCCGCCGTTCGACCGGCTCGAGACCCGGCTGCGCGAGAACCGGATCGTCTGCCTGCTCGGCGAACGTGACCTGGCCCGCAGGGGCGTGCCGGTCACGTTCTTCGGGGAACCCACCCGCATGCCCGCCGGCCCGGCGAAGCTCGCCGTCGAGACCGGGGCGCCGCTGCTGCCGGTGCACTGCTGGTTCACCGACGACGGCTGGGGCTTCCGGGTCCACCCCGAGATCGACGTCGCCGGCGGGATCGGACCGGCGACCCAGGCACTCGCCGACTGCTTCGCTGCCGACATCGCCGAACACCCCGCGGACTGGCACATGCTGCAACCGCTCTGGCTCGACGACCTCTCCGAGGCCCGCCTGGCCCGGATGGAGGCGCGGTGAAGATCGGGATGGTGTGCCCGTACTCGTTCGACGTACCGGGCGGGGTGCAGGCGCACGTCGTGGATCTGGCGACCGTGCTCATCGAACGCGGCCACCGGGTCAGCGTCCTCGCTCCGGCCTCCGACCGCACCGAACTGCCCGACTTCGTCGTCTCCGCCGGACGCGCCGTCGCCATCCCCTACAACGGCTCGGTGGCGCGTCTGAGCTTCGGCCCCGTGTCCTATGCGCGGGTCCGGCGGTGGATCAACGACAACGACTTCGACGTCCTGCACATCCACGAACCCAACGCCCCGAGCCTGTCGATGCTCGCCCTGAAGATCGCGGAAGGCCCCATCGTCGCCACCTTCCACACCTCGACGACCAAGTCGCTGGTACTGAGCACCTTCCAAGGCGTGCTGCAGCCGTATCTCGAGAAGATCAGCGGCCGCATCGCCGTGTCCGAGCTCGCCCGCCGCTGGCAGGTGACCTCACTCGGCTCCGACGCCGTGGAGATACCCAACGGAGTCGACGTCTCGTCGTTCGCGCACGCCCCGACGCTGCCCGGGTATCCCCGCGCCGGGCGCACCGTGCTGTTCCTCGGCCGGTACGACGAACCACGGAAAGGCATGGCGGTGCTGCTCGGCGCGCTGCCCTCGCTCGTCGAGCACTACCCGGACCTGCAGATCCTCGTGGTCGGTCGCGGGGACGAGGAACGGCTGCGCAAGGAGGCCGGACCGTACGCACGGCACCTGCGGCTGCTCGGCCAGGTGTCCGACGCGGAGAAGGCCTCGGCCATGCGCAGCGCCGAGGTGTACTGCGCCCCCAACCTCGGCGGGGAGAGTTTCGGGATCGTGCTCGTGGAGGCGATGGCCGCCGGCACCGCGGTGGTGGCCAGCGAACTCGACGCGTTCCGCCGGGTGCTGCGCGACGGCCGCGCCGGCGTACTCGTCCCGGTGGGCGACTCGGCGGCTCTCGCGGCCGCCATCCGCGGCCTGCTCGACGACGCAGCCCGGCGGCGCGCCCTCGTGGCGGCGGCGAACGAGATCGTCGGCGCGTACGACTGGCCGGTGGTGGCCGAGCAGATCCTGCGCGTATACGAGACCGTCACGGTCGGCGCCGGGCCGGTCCGCGAGGTCCGATCGTGACATGCGGGCGGGCGACGGCGCCGCGTGAGAGGAGTGGGACGTGACACTGTCCGCACTGACCGTTCTCGTCCTCGCCCTGGTCACCGCGCTCGTCGTCGCGCTCGGGTTGTGGGCGTACGGCACGGCCAACCGGCTGGACCGGTTGCACGTGCGATCGGACCTCTCCTGGCAGGCGCTCGACGCCGCTCTGGCCCGCCGCGCCGTGGTGGTACGGGGGATCGCGGCCTCCATCCCGGTCGCCGAAGGCCGCCGGCTGGCCGCCCTGGCCGACCGTGCCGAACGGGCGGACCGTGCCGAACGGGAGTCGGCGGAGAACACGCTCTCGGCCGCCCTGGCCGCGATCGACACCGAGCGGCTCCGGCCGCAGCTGGTGGCCGAACTCGCCGACGCCGAGGCGCGGGTGCTGATCGCCCGCCGATTCCACAACGACGCCGTCCGCGACACGCTGGCGTTGCGTACCCGCCGGCCGGTCCGGTGGCTGCACCTCGGGGGCACGGCGCCGTTGCCGACCTACTTCGAGATCGCCGAGCGCACCGACCCGGCCGCCGCGTCGGGCCTGTCGCTCGACGAGACGCGCACCTCGGCGCGGGTCGTGCTGTTCGACCACGAGGGGCGGGTGCTGCTGCTGCGCGGCCACGACCCGACCACGCCGGACGTGCACTTCTGGTTCACCGTCGGCGGTGCCGTCGAGGTGGGGGAGACGTTGCGCGCGGCCGCCGCCCGCGAGGTGGGGGAGGAGACCGGTCTGCCGGTCGCACCCGAGCAACTGTGCGGACCCCTGTGGCGCCGGGTGGCGGTGTTCCCCTTCAACGGCGAGCTCATCCGTTCGGAGGAGCTGTTCTTCGCTCTGCAGACGCCCGCCTTCGAGCCGGGCAGCAGCGGATTCACGGACCTCGAGCGCCGCATGAGCCTCGAACACCGCTGGTTCGCCGAGAACGAGATCCGGGACCTGCCGCGACACGGGGAAGCCGTGTACCCGCAGGACCTCGCCGATCTACTGGGCGAGGCGCGTGACGTCGCCGTGCGTCGCGTGGAACCGGAGGTCCGCGCCATCCGGTGAGCGTCGCCGACGCAGGCCGGACCGGTGCCCGTGGGGCAGGCTGTGTCGATGCCTGCGGGCAGGGCTGTCGATGCCTGCGGGCAGGGCTGTCGATGCCTGCGGGCATGCAGGCCAGGGCCTCGCGACTGGCTATGGGAGGGCCGCCGGGGCGCACCTAGACTCGGGAGCGGCGCCGTGACGTGCCCTGATCCGTCCGCGCGCCAGTCTCTGCAGGCCATACCCCAGGAGTTTGTTGCTGTGAGCAGCCCCGAGTCCGTCCCCACCACCGGTACCGCCCGCGTCAAGCGCGGCATGGCCGAGATGCTCAAGGGCGGCGTGATCATGGACGTGGTCACCCCCGAGCAGGCGAAGATCGCCGAGGACGCGGGTGCCGTCGCCGTCATGGCGCTCGAGCGCGTCCCCGCCGACATCCGCGCCCAGGGAGGCGTGTCCCGCATGTCCGACCCGGACATGATCGAAGGCATCATCGAGGCCGTGTCCATCCCGGTGATGGCCAAGGCCCGCATCGGTCACTTCGTCGAGGCGCAGATTCTGCAGGCCCTCGGCGTGGACTACATCGACGAGTCGGAGGTGCTCACCCCCGCCGACTACGAGAACCACATCGACAAGTTCGCCTTCACCGTGCCGTTCGTGTGCGGTGCCACCAACCTCGGTGAAGCGCTGCGCCGGATCAACGAGGGCGCGGCGATGATCCGCTCCAAGGGCGAGGCCGGCACCGGCGACGTCTCCAACGCCACCACCCACATGCGGAAGATCCGGCAGGAGATCCGTCGCTTGACGTCCCTGCCGGAGGACGAGCTGTACGTCGCGGCCAAGGAGCTGCAGGCCCCGTACGACCTGGTCGTCGAGGTGGCCAAGGCCGGCAAGCTGCCGGTGACCCTGTTCACGGCCGGCGGCATCGCCACCCCGGCGGACGCGGCGATGATGATGCAGCTCGGCGCCGAAGGTGTGTTCGTCGGCTCGGGCATCTTCAAGTCCGGCAACCCCGCCGAGCGTGCCGCCGCGATCGTCAAGGCCACCACCTTCTACGACGACCCGGGCGTGCTCGCCAAGGTCTCGCGCGGTCTGGGTGAGGCCATGGTCGGCATCAACGTCGACGACATCCCGGTGCCGCACCGCCTCGCCGAGCGGGGCTGGTGACCGCACGACCGCCGGCATCCCCGCGTGCGACGGGAGCCTCCACCGCGCCGGAGGCTCCCGTCGCTCCGGTCCGGGCACCTGCCGCTAGCCTGTCGCAGGACTGAAAAGGAGCCCGCATGGCGAAGATCGAGGAGATCCTGGCGCTCGAACACCTCGAGAAGAACATCTTCCGGGGCGTGGCGACGGAGACGTCGCTGCCGCGCACCTTCGGGGGCCAGGTCGCCGGCCAGGCGCTGGTGGCCGCGGTGCGCACTGTCGATCCCGCGTACTCGGTGCATTCGCTGCATGGGTACTTCGTCCGTCCCGGTAACCCGGCGAAGCCGATCGTGTATCTCGTCGACCCGATCCGCGACGGGCGGTCGTTCGGCACCCGGCGGGTGACCGCAGTCCAGGACGGGCAGGCGATCTTCACCATGTCCGCGTCGTTCCACGTCCAGGACGAGGGCATCGAGCACCAGGACGAGATGCCCCCGGTGCCGGATCCCGAGGAACTGTCCGCGTCCGCGGACTCGGAGGACCCCGGAAACCTCTGGGCCAGGCGGGAATGGCCGGAATGGGACCTGCGACGGGTGCCGGAGGATCGCATCTTCCGGCGTCCCGGCATCGTGTCCCAGCAGCAGGTGTGGTTCCGGGTCCGGGACCCGCTCCCGGACGACAACGTGCTGCACGTGTGCACCCTGGCGTACATGAGCGACATGACGTTGCTCGGCTCCGCGAGCGTCGCCCACCCCGACGAGAAGACCCAGGGCGCATCCCTCGACCACGCCATGTGGTTCCTGCGCTCCTTCCGCGCCGACGACTGGTTGCTGTACGACCAGACCTCGCCGTCGGCAGGCTTCGGGCGGGCCCTGACGCAGGGACGCATCTTCGACCGGGACGGGCGCATGGTCGCCGCGGTGGTGCAGGAGGGACTGACCCGCTACCTGCGCTGATGCAGATGCGGGCACGGTCCTTGAGCCGGGACACCCTCGGCGCGGCTGCTAGCGTGACGTCCAGATTTCGGGCGGGCTTCGCCCCGTCCCAGACAGAACAGGCGACAGTGGGAAGTTTTCCGACCATCGGCGTGCTCGCCCTCCAGGGCGACGTCCGCGAGCACCTGACCGCACTCGAAGCGGCCGGCGCCCGTGCGATCGGCGTGCGCCGGCCCAGCGAGCTCGACGCCGTCGACGGCCTGGTCATCCCCGGCGGGGAGTCCACCACCATGAGCCGGCTGTTGCAGGTGTTCGACCTGCTCGAGCCGCTGCGCGCCCGCCTGAAGGCGGGCCTGCCCGCGTACGGTTCCTGCGCGGGCATGATCCTGCTCGCCTCGCAGGTCCTCGACACCCGTCCCGACGCCGAGCATCTCGACGCCCTCGACATCACCGTCCGGCGCAACGCCTTCGGCCGGCAGGTCGACTCGTTCGAAGCCGACCTCACCGTCGCGGGCGTCGAGGGCGGCCCGGTGCGCGCGGTGTTCATCCGAGCTCCCTGGGTGGAAGAGGTCGGCTCGGACGTGGAAGTACTGGCCACCGTCCCGGAGGGCCCGGCTGCCGGACGCGTCGTCGCCGTACGCCAGGGCGCCGTGATGGCCACGTCGTTCCACCCCGAGGTCACCGGTGACCTGCGGGTGCACCGGCTGTTCGTCGACACCGTCCGTTCGGGATCACTCCGCGCGGAGTAGAATCGGCCCTCCGAACCAGTCGGACCCGGTCCGACCTCACCTCGCCGGAAGGGGCTCCAATCGAATGAGCGGCCACTCCAAATGGGCCACCACCAAGCACAAGAAGGCGGCCATCGACGCCAAGCGCGGCAAGATGTTCGCGAAGCTGATCAAGAACATCGAGGTGGCGGCCCGGACGGGCGGTGGTGACCCGGCGGGCAATCCGACGCTGTACGACGCCATCCAGAAGGCGAAGAAGAGCTCGGTCCCCAACGACAACATCGAGCGGGCCCGCAAGCGTGGTGCCGGTGAGGAAGCCGGCGGCGCGGACTGGCAGACCATCACCTACGAGGGCTACGGTCCCAGCGGTGTCGCCGTCCTCATCGAGTGCCTCACCGACAACCGCAACCGCGCGGCGGGCGAGGTCCGCACCGCGATGACCCGCAACGGCGGCAACATGGCCGACCCCGGCTCGGTGTCGTACCTGTTCACCCGCAAGGGCGTCGTCGTGCTCGAGAAGAACGGCCGCACCGAGGACGAGATTCTCGAGGTGGTGCTCGAGGCCGGTGCCGAGGAGATCAACGATCTCGGTGACAGCTTCGAGGTCGTCTCCGAGGCCGGCGACCTCATCGCCGTGCGTACCGCGCTCGTCGAGGCGGGAATCGACTACGAATCGGCCGATCCGGACTTCCGGGCCTCGGTCGAGGTGCCCGTCGACGCGGACAGCGCCCGCAAGGTGTTCAAGCTCGTCGACGCGCTCGAGGATTCCGATGACGTGCAGAACGTCTACACCAACGTCGACGTCTCCGACGAGGTCCTCGCCGAACTCGACGCCTGAGTCGCACGGCTCACCGACGGCTGAGCCGCACAGCTCACGGCCGGGGCTGCGTGTCGGTACCGCGACGCGTGGCCCCGGCCGCTATGCTCTCGAACAGTTGTTCGTAGCGGTCGAGAGGTGAACGGGTGCGCGTGATGGGTGTGGACCCGGGACTGACACGATGCGGTTTCGGCATCGTGGACACCGGCCGCGGGCGCGAGGTCGCCGCCGTCGCAGTGGATGTCATCCGCACACCCCCCGAGATGGATCTGCCGTCGCGGCTCCTGCAGATCTCCACGGCCGCCGAGGACTGGCTCGACCGCTTCGAGCCCGAGGTTGTCGCCGTCGAGCGGGTGTTCTCCCAGCACAACGTCCGTACCGCAATGGGCACCGCCCAGGCGGGGGGAGTGGTGGCGCTCTCGGCGGCGCGGCGCGGCATCCCGGTGGCATTCCACACCCCGAGCCAGGTCAAGTCCGCCGTGACCGGGAACGGTTCGGCAGACAAGAAGCAGGTCACGGCGATGGTCACGAAGATCCTGGGCCTCGCTACCGCCCCGAAGCCCGCGGATGCCGCGGACGCCCTCGCCCTGGCGATCTGCCACTGCTGGCGTGCGCCCATGCTCGCGCGCATGGCCGCCGCCGAGGCCGCCGCGGCCGAACAGAAACGACGGTACGAAGCGCGGCTGCGGGAACAGGCCGCCACCCGGAAGGCAGGTGCACGGTGATCGCCTCGGTGCGCGGGGAAGTGCTCGAAATCGCCCTCGACCACGTCGTCATCGAATCCGCGGGGGTCGGCTATCGGATCCACGCCACGCCCGCCACCCTCGCCACGCTCCGTCGCGGCGAGGACACCCGCCTGGTGACGGCGATGATCGTGCGCGAGGACTCGATGACGCTGTACGGGTTCCCCGACCCCGATGCCCGCGACCTGTTCGGACTGTTGCAGACGGTCTCCGGTGTCGGACCGCGACTCGCGATGGCCACCCTGGCGGTGCTCGATCCGGACTCGCTGCGTGCGGCCCTCGCCGACGGCAACACCGCTGCCCTGACCCGGGTCCCGGGCATCGGGAAACGCGGCGCCGAACGCATGGTCGTCGAACTTCGGGACAAGGTCGCGGCGTTCGCCGGCGCCTCTGCCCCGGCGGCGGTGGTCGGCTCACCCATGCGGGACCAGGTGATCGAGGCTCTCGTCGGCCTCGGCTTCCCCGTCAAGCAGGCGGAACAGTCCACCGACACGGTTCTCGCGGGTGACCCGCATGCCGACACCTCGACCGCGCTGCGTTCGGCGCTGGCTCTGCTGGGCAAGAGCCGATGATCGAGGACTTTCCCGCCGAGGGAGCTCCCGACGAGACTCCGATGACCGCCGAGTACACGCCCGCCGACGGCGACGTCGAGGCGAGTCTGCGGCCGAAGAATCTCGACGACTTCATCGGCCAGCCCCGGGTGCGGGAACAGCTGCAGCTGGTGCTGCGCGGGGCGAAGCTGCGGGGCGGCACCCCGGATCACATCCTGCTGTCCGGACCGCCGGGCCTGGGCAAGACGTCGATGGCCATGATCATCGCCGCCGAACTCGGGTCGTCGCTGCGGCTGACGTCGGGGCCCGCCCTGGAACGGGCCGGTGACCTGGCCGCGATGCTGTCCAACCTCGTCGAGGGGGACGTGCTGTTCATCGACGAGATCCACCGCATCGCGCGTCCCGCCGAGGAGATGCTGTACCTGGCCATGGAGGACTTCCGGGTCGACGTCGTCGTCGGCAAGGGCCCGGGCGCGACGTCGATCCCCCTCGAGGTGGCCCCGTTCACCCTCGTCGGCGCCACGACCCGTTCCGGTGCGCTGACCGGCCCACTGCGCGACCGGTTCGGCTTCACCGCCCACATGGACTTCTACGAACCGGCCGAACTACAGCAGATCCTGCTCCGCTCGGCCCGCATCCTCGGCATCGACCTGGGCGAGGAGGCGAGCGCCGAGATCGCCGGCCGTTCCCGCGGCACCCCGCGCATCGCCAACCGTCTGCTGCGGCGGGTCCGCGACTACGCCGAGGTCCGCGCCGACGGCATCATCACCCGCGAGATCGCCCAGGCCGCCCTCGCGGTCTACGACGTCGACGCGCTCGGCCTGGACCGGCTCGACCGGGCCGTGCTGGGCGCGCTCGTCCGAAGTTTCGGGGGCGGACCGGTGGGCGTGTCCACCCTCGCGGTGGCCGTCGGTGAGGAGCCCGGCACCGTCGAGGAGGTGTGCGAGCCGTTCCTGGTACGGGCGGGCATGATCGCGCGCACCCCCCGCGGCCGGGTCGCGACACAGGCCGCGTGGCTGCAACTCGGGCTGACACCACCGCCGGAGGCCGCAACCGGCGGCATCGAGGTGCGGGCCCGTGAACCGCAACTCGGCCTGTTCGACGACGAATGACCGCTCTGCCACCGGCGCCGGTACAGCAGCCGCGCCGGTAATGGCACACTGGTCTACTGCGCCGGTCCGCGACGACCGGCGCCCGATGCCGGACGACTTCGAGGACTGACTTCAACGATGGAACTGCTCTTCCCGCTGCTGATTCTTGCCCTGCTGGTGCCGACCTTCCTCGGCATCCGGCGCCAGAAGAAGGAGATGCAGAAGACCGCGGAACTGCAGGACGCGTTGCAGGTCGGCGACAGGGTGATGACCACGGCGGGACTGCACGCCACCATCACCGCGCTCACCGACACCACCGTGGAGCTCGAGATCGCGCCCGGCGTGGTGACCACCTGGGCCCGGGTCGTGGTCCGCGAGCGCATCACCGATCTCGGCTCGACCGACGAGACGACCGGTGGCCTCTCGCTCGACAAGGGCGACGACACCGAGCCGCCGGCCGGGCGACCGACCGAGCACTGAACAGCCGAGCACCGAACAGCCGAGCACCGAACGGCCGGACACTGCCCGGTCGACATCCCGGCCGATGTGCGGGCCGGGCGGGGGCCGCGCCGGACGCGTGCGATGGCCCCGTGACCAGCGCATCACTCACTCGCATCGAGGAGACTGACAGACCGTGGCACCTTCCAACGGATCGGTGCATCCAGTTCGCTCCCTCGCCCTGTTCGGGGCGGTCCTGGTGGCGCTGTATGCACTGATCTTCTTCACCGGGGACAAATCGGCGACGCCGAAGCTCGGCATCGACCTGCAGGGCGGCACCCGGGTAACCCTCACCGCCCGCACCCCGGACGGCAGTGCGCCCAGCCAGGACAGTCTCCGGCAGGCCCAGCAGATCATCGAGACCCGCGTGAACGGTCTCGGCGTGTCCGGTTCCGAGGTCGTCATCGACGGTGACAACCTGGTGATCACGGTGCCCGGCGACGACAGCTCGCAGGCCCGCACCCTCGGCCAGACCGCGCGCCTGTACATCCGGCCCGTGATCGGCCAGCCCATCGCGAGCGCCAACTCCGCTCAGCCCGCCCCCGCGGACTCCCCGGCTCCCGTCCCCGAGACGCCGGCGCCCGGCGCCGCGACGCCTGCCCCCGAACCGGCCGCACCGGAACCGCAGGGCCGGCCCTTCCCGGCGCAGGATCCCACCGATACCCCGGCCCCCGACACCCCGGATACCGGCACCCCGGCCCCCGCTCCGGAGACCCCGGCACCCGCTCCTGCGGAGGACCTCGACCCGCAGGCCCAGGCGGCCGCGGACATCGCCGCTGCGAAGGAGACCCGGCAGAGCGAGGACCCGGCCGTTCTGCAGGAGGCCATGGCCACCCTGGACTGCTCGGCCGCCGACCCGCTCGCCGGCAACGACGATCCGGCCAAGCCGCTCGTGGCATGCTCCACCGACGGCACCGCCGTCTATCTGCTCGGCCCCAGCATCATCGACGGTCAGCAGATCACCGACGCCTCCGCCGGCTACAACTCCCAGCAGTCCCGCTACGAGGTCAGCCTGACGTTCGACTCCGAGGGCAGCAGCACCTGGGCGCAGTTCACCGCCGCCAACATCGGCCAGCAGGCCGCGTTCGTCCTCGACTCCAAGGTGGTCAGCGCGCCCGTCATCCAGGGCGCCACCCCCGCCGGAAGCGCAACCTCCATCACCGGCAACTTCAGTAACACCGAGGCCACCGAGCTCGCCAACACCCTCAAGTACGGCTCGCTGCCCCTGTCCTTCGCGGCGTCGGAGGCCGAGACGGTCTCCGCGACCCTCGGCCTGGCATCGCTCGAGGCCGGGCTGATCGCCGGTGTCGTCGGACTGCTCCTGGTGCTGATCTACAGCCTCGTGTACTACCGCATGCTCGGGGTACTCGTCGCGCTGTCGCTGGTGCTGTCCGGCCTCGCCGTGTACGCGGTGATGGTGCTGCTCGGCCGCTACATCAACTTCACCCTCGACCTCGCCGGCATCGCCGGCCTGATCATCGGTATCGGCATGACCGCCGATTCGTTCGTGGTCTTCTTCGAACGCATCAAGGACGAGATCCGTGAGGGACGCAGCTTCCGTTCTGCCGTGCCCCGCGGCTGGGCGCGGGCCCGCCGGACCATCCTGTCCGGCAACGCCGTCAGCTTCATCGCGGCCGCGGTGCTCTACGTCCTCGCGGTCGGCCAAGTCCGCGGCTTCGCGTTCACCCTCGGTCTGACCACCATCCTCGACGTCGTGGTCGTGTTCCTGGTGACGTGGCCGCTGGTGTACCTCGCGTCGAAGTCGAAGTTCTGGTCCAAGCCGAGCGTGAACGGTCTCGGTGCCATTCAGCAGGTCGCGCGTGAGCGCCAGCTCGCGGCTGCCTCGGCGAAGGAGGCGTGACGATGACCGACACCACCACGACCGCACCCCGGCACAGCACCCTCTCGCGCCTCTACACCGGCACGGGCGCGTTCGAGATCGTCGGCCGCCGCAGGTTCTACTACCTGCTCACCGGCGCCATCGTGCTGGTGGCACTGCTGAGCATGCTGATCCGCGGCTTCACCTGGGGCATCGACTTCGAGGGCGGAACCCGCATCCAGCTCCCGGCCGCCGAGGGCGTCACCACCGAACAGGTCGAGACGGTGTACTCCGACACCCTCGGCGCCGAACCCGTGTCGGTGCAGACCGTCGGGTCCGGCGCCGCCGCCTCCATCCAGATCCGGTCGGAGGCCCTCGACCTGGAACAGGTCCGGGCGCTGCAGAACGCCCTGTACGACGAGTTCCAGCCCGCCGGTCCCGACGGCGTGCCCACGCGCGACGCGATCAGCGTCGCCGACGTCAGCGAGACATGGGGCGGACAGATCACCCGCAAGGCCCTGATCGCGCTGGCGGTGTTCCTGGTACTCGTCAGCATCTACATCGCGGTGCGCTACGAGCGGGACATGGCACTCGCGGCCCTGGCCGCGCTGTTCTTCGACATGATCGTCACCGCGGGGGTGTACTCGCTCGTCGGATTCGAGGTCACCCCGGCCACCGTCATCGGGTTGCTCACCATCCTCGGCTTCTCGCTGTACGACTCCGTGGTGGTGTTCGACAAGGTCGAGGAAAACACGCGGGGCATCCTGCACCTGCATCGACGGACCTACGCCGAGCAGGCCAACCTCGCCGTCAACCAGACCCTCATGCGGTCGATCAACACCACCGTCATCTCGGTGCTGCCGGTCCTCGCGCTGATGGTGATCGCGGTGTGGTTGCTCGGCGTCGGCACCCTCAAGGACCTTGCCCTCGTCCAGCTGGTCGGCATCGTCGTCGGTGCCTACTCGTCGATCTTCTTCGCGACCCCGCTGCTGGTGACGCTCAAGGAGTGGCGGGGGCCGGTGGCGGCGCACACCCGCAAGGTGCTAGCCAAGCGCGACGCTGCGGCATCGCGTTCGGTGCCGTCCGGCGAGACGACGGTCGGGGCGGCACCGGTGTCCGTGACCGAGCGCAGCGCAGTGGCCACGACAGCGGGCGCCGGTGCCCCCCGGGTGGCCGAGCGCAGCCCCAGACCGGGGGTCCGTCCCACCGGAAAGCGCGCCAAGAGAAGGCACTGACATGTCGGCACCCGAGCACACCCGGCGCCGCCGGTCGGTCCGCGCGGCACTCGCGGCCACGGCTGCGGCCGCAGCACTGGCCGCGACGACCGTGGCCTGCGGCACGACCGAGGAGTCCCTGCCCTCCATCGGGTATGCCCTCGACAACACGGTCACCACCTACAACGCCAACACCGTCGACGGCGCCGCCTCGGGAGCCCGGCAGGCCCTGGCCCGCGTGCTGCCCGGGTTCGGCTACGTCGATCCGGCCGGCCAGGTGATCTCCGACACCGACATCGGGACGGCCACCGTCGTCGCGCAGGACCCGCTGACCGTCCAGTACCGGCTGTCCCCGGACTCCGTGTACTCGGACGGGGTGCCGATGTCGTGCGACGACCTGGTGCTGACCTGGGCGGCCGCCAGTGGGCGCTTCACCGCTCCCGACGCTTCGGGTGCGGCGGGGAACCTGTTCTCCGCCGCGCGACGCTCGGGCTACGTCGACATCGAACGGATCGACTGCCAGACCGGATCCAAGGACGCCACCGTCGTCTTCCGTGGCGGCCGCGCCTACGCCGACTGGCGGGCCCTGTTCGGCGCGACCGAACTGATGCCCGCGCACGTCGCGGCCCGGGTCTCGGGGGTGCCCGACGTGGTCGCCGCCGTCGGCGGCGGTGACGGCGAGGCGCTGCGCCGGCTCGCCGACTTCTGGAACACGGGGTGGAACCTGACCCCGGGCGCGGTGGACCTGTCGCTGCTGCCGGCCTCGGGTCCCTACCGGATCGAGTCGTTCACCGTCGAGGACGGGCTCGTCCTCGTCGCGAACGAGCGCTGGTGGGGCAACAAGCCCGGCACCGACCGGATCGTGGTGTGGCCGCGCGGCACCGACGCTTCCGCGGCGGCTTCCGACGACCGGGTCCACGTCGTCGACGCCGCCACCGGAGCCCTGGACCTTTCACTCGGCGACGGCGCCGAAACGACGGAGACGGCCTCGCGCAACGTCGAACAGCTCGTGCTGGGCACCGCGGGCGGGAGCCTCGGCGCCCCGGCCGCGCGCCGGGCGTTCGCGCTGTGCGTGCCCCGGTCGCAGTTGTTCGAGGAGTTCGGCCGGGTCGGGGACGTCCCCGCAACCGGTCTCGGTTCCGGGACCACTTCGTCGCGGCTGCTGCCCGCGGACTCGCCCCTGTACCCGGGCGTGTCCGCACCGGCCGCCCGCTACGACGACGCGGACACCACCGCGGCGCGGAGCGAACTCGCCGCGGCCGGGACGGACAGCATCACCGTGCGGATCGGGTACCTCGGTCCCGACGCGCGCCGCGCCCGCATCGTCGAACTGATCGCCCAGTCCTGCCGCGAGGCGGGCATCGAGGTGGTCGACGCCGCCTCCGACACGTTCACGCCGTCGCAGCTCACGGCGGGTCAGGTCGACGCCGTACTGGCCGGGACCGCCGCCGCCGCAGGCGCGGCCGGCACGGCCGACATGCAGGACGCCCGCGGTTCCCTCAACTCCGCCGCCGGTGCCAATGTCGGTCGTTTCGCCGACGCCCGGGTGGACCGGATCCTCGATGCCCTCGCCGTGACCGACGACGACGCCACGATCGCGGGCCTGGTCGGCGAGGCCGAGACGATCCTGTGGACCGAGATGCCGACCCTGCCGCTCTACGCGCAGCCCCGGGAGACGACCTTCGCCGGCGGCCTGCGCGCCGCCGTCGTCAACACCAGCGCTGCCGGTGCGGGCTGGAACATGGACAGGTGGATTCTCAACCGATGAACGACACTCCCGCCGGAATGCACGCTCTGATCGACCGTGCCGCAACGGCGGTCACCGCCCACACCCGCTGGGTCGACGACTTCCCGACACCCGGAGTCCGCTTCGCCGACCTGACCCCGGTCTTCGCCGACGGCGAGGCGTTCGGGGTGGTGATCGCTGCGCTGGCCGCCACCGCACCGGACGCGGAACTGGTGGCCGGGGTCGACGCCCGCGGCTTCCTGCTCGGCGGTGGGATCGCTCACGCACTCGGCACCGGCGTCCTCGCGGTACGCAAGGCGGGCAAGCTGCCCCCGCCGGTGAACACCCGCGAATACTCGCTCGAGTACGGCACCGCCGCCATCGAGATTCCGCAGGATTCGGTTCGGCTGCGCGGCCGGCGGGTACTCGTCGTCGACGACGTGCTCGCCACCGGCGGCACCCTCTCGGCGACGGCGGAGTTGCTCGACGCGGCCGGTGCCCTCGTCGTCGCGGTGGCGGTGGTGACCGAGATCGAGGTTCTCGGCGGGCGGGCGCGCCTGGAAAAGTACCCGGTGACGTCATTGGTCCGGCTCTGAGAGCTAGAGTTGGCGCAGGTGCCGGTGGTTCCGGACGACGAGGAATGCGCGACGGTACGCCCGGTGTGCATCGGCGACGGGAGGTGTGGGCATGACCCAGAATCTTGATCGGTCCCAGAACTCCGGTCCGACCCCGACCTCGGCGTCCACCTCGGCGTCCCGCCGGGTGCGGGCCAGGCTGGCGCGGCGCATTACCGGGCAGCGCAGCACCAATCTCAAGCCGGTGCTCGAGCCGCTGGTCACGATCCACCGCGAGCTGTACCCGAAAGCCGACCTGTCGGAGCTGCAGCGCGCCTACGACGTGGCGGAGGAGCGGCACGCGTCGCAGAAGCGCAAGTCCGGTGACCCGTACATCACCCACCCCCTCGCGGTCGCGACGATCCTCGCCGAACTCGGCATGGACACCACCACGCTGATCGCGGCGCTGCTGCACGACACCGTCGAGGACACCGGCTACAGCCTCGAACAACTCACCGCCGAATTCGGTGAGGAGGTCGCCCACCTTGTCGACGGGGTCACCAAACTGGACAAGGTGGTGCTCGGCACCGCGGCCGAGGGCGAGACCATCCGCAAGATGATCATTGCGATGGCGCGCGACCCCCGGGTCCTGGTGATCAAGGTCGCCGATCGACTGCACAACATGCGCACCATGCGCTTCCTGCCGCCGGAGAAGCAGGCCCGCAAGGCACGCGAGACCCTCGAGGTGATCGCTCCGCTCGCGCATCGTCTCGGGATGGCGACGGTCAAGTGGGAGCTGGAGGACCTGTCCTTCGCGATCCTGCATCCGAAGAAGTACGAGGAGATCGTCCGGCTCGTCGCCACCCGGGCGCCGTCGCGCGACACCTATCTGGCCAAGGTCCGCGCGGAGATCAACTCGACGCTCTCGGCGTCGCGGATCGAGGCCACCGTCGAGGGCCGGCCGAAGCACTACTGGTCGATCTACCAGAAGATGATCGTCAAGGGCCGCGACTTCGACGACATCCACGACCTGGTCGGCGTGCGGATCCTGTGCAACGAGATCCGCGACTGCTACGCCGCCGTGGGTGTCGTGCACTCGCTGTGGCAGCCGATGGCGGGCCGCTTCAAGGACTACATCGCCCAGCCGCGGTTCGGCGTGTACCAGTCTCTGCACACCACGGTGATCGGCCCCGAGGGCAAGCCGCTCGAGGTGCAGATCCGCACCCGGGAGATGCACCGCACCGCCGAGTTCGGCATCGCCGCGCACTGGCGGTACAAGGAGACCAAGGGCAGACACTCGGGCGACGCCACCGAGCTCGACGACATGGCGTGGATGCGGCAGTTGCTCGACTGGCAGCGTGAGGCCGCCGACCCCGGCGAATTCCTCGAGTCGCTGCGCTACGACCTCGCCGTGAAGGAGATCTTCGTCTTCACCCCCAAGGGCGATGTGATCACGCTGCCGTCCGGGTCGACCCCGGTGGACTTCGCGTACGCCGTGCACACCGAGGTCGGGCACCGCTGCATCGGCGCACGGGTCAACGGCCGGCTCGTCGCGCTCGAGCGCAAACTCGAGAACGGCGAGGTCGTCGAGGTCTTCACCTCCAAGGATCCCAATGCCGGGCCGAGCCGTGACTGGCAGTCGTTCGTGGTCTCGCCGCGCGCGAAGGCCAAGATCCGGCAGTGGTTCGCGAAGGAACGCCGCGAGGAGGCGCTCGAGACCGGCAAGGACGCCATCGGCAAGGAGGTCAAACGCGTCGGCTTGCCGCTGCAGCGCCTGATGAACGCGGACCTGATGCAGGCCGTGGCCAAGGAGTTGCGGTACGCCGACGTCTCGGCGCTCTACACCGCGGTCGGGGAGCACCACGTCTCGGCGCACCACGTCGTGCAGCGTCTCGTCGCGCTCCTCGGTGGGGTCGGCGGGGTCGAGGAGGAGCTCGCGGAGCGGGCCACGCCGTCGTCCATCCCGACCCGGTCCCGGCAGAGCGGCGACTCCGGCGTCCTCGTGCCCGGTGCCCCCGGGACGGTGTCGAAACTGGCCAAGTGCTGCACCCCGGTACCCGGCGACGAGATCATGGGCTTCGTCACCCGTACCGGCTCGGTGAGCGTGCACCGCACCGACTGCACCAACGCCGGATCGCTGCAGCAGCAGGCCGAGCGGATCATCGACGTCGAGTGGGCACCGTCCCCGTCGTCGGTGTTCCTCGTGGCCATCCAGATCGAGGCGCTGGATCGGCACCGGCTGCTCTCGGACGTCACGAAGGCCCTCGCCGACGAGAAGGTGAACATCCTGTCGGCGTCGGTGACCACGACGGGCGACCGGGTCGCGGTGAGCCGCTTCACCTTCGAGATGGGAGACCCCAAGCACCTCGGGCACGTCCTCAACGTCGTCCGCAACGTGGAGGGCGTCTACGACGTGTACCGGGTGACCTCCGCGGCGTAGGCCGGTTCAGGAACCGCCGATCGCCCGGCGGTGCCTCATCCCACGTCGGTGACGACGAGCGGAGTGAGGGGGCGGCCGCCGCCGAGCGGGCTCGAGCCGTCGTTGCCGGCCGCGGCGACGTCCTCGAGCACCTGCAGGCCCGGCTCGGCGACGGTACCGAACACCGAATACTGCGGATGCAGCAGCGAGTCGCCGAAGACGAGCAGGAACTGGCTGCCGTTGCTGTCCCGGTGTCCGGCGCCTGCCATCGCGACGGTGCCGCGGGGGTACACGACCGGGACGGGCAGATAGCCGTTCTCCCCGCGGACGACCGTGACGGGATACTCGTCGGCGAATGTGTAGCCCGGCCCGCCGGCCCCGGATCCGGTCGGGTCGCCGCAGCGGAGCATCTGCATGCCCGGATCGTCCGTCAGGTGATGACACTGCGTCCCGTCGAAGAATCCCTGCCGGGCGAGAGCGGCGAAGCTGTGCACCGCGCACGGTGCTGCGGAGCGTTCGAGGACCAACGGGACCGGTCCCGCAGACGTCGTCAGCGTGAGCTCCACCGTTCCGGTCGCAGGCACGGATGTCGACCCCGGCATGGTCGCCGTCCTCGCCGCCGGTCCGGCGGCAGGGTACGTGCAGGTGACCGTCGAGGCCCCCGGTTCGGGACGCGGCGGAAGAGCGGCATAGCCGGACGGGTCGAACCCGGCGGGGGCCGCGGGCGTGGTGGTCGTCGTCGACCGCAGCGTGGCCGGGGCAGGGGCGGTGGCGGACGCGGCACACGCCGCCGCCGCGAGTGCCGCGGCCAAGGTCAGGGCCAGGCGCGCAGCAATGGAAGTACTGGAGGTCACAGACACGGCACAGTAGACGATCGCGTCACGATCCGACAGACCCCGCCGGCGCCGGGGACGCGAACGCCCTGCCCGCCGAGGGGCGGGCAGGGCGTTCGCGGCAGGACCTGATCAGTCCGTGCGGACGGCCGTCAGCGTCGTCGCGGCAGCCGGCGGCCCGTCGGGTCCGCCGCCGTCCACCCCCGCCGCGGCGATCTCGTCGAGCGTCGCCAGACCGGCGTCGTCGATGGTGCCGAACACGGTGTACTGCGGCGGCAGGATCGAGTCCCGGTACACCAGGAAGAACTGGCTGCCGTTCGTGCCGGGGCCGGCGTTGGCCATTGCGAGCGTGCCCCGCGGGTAGACCATCGGATTCTGCGCCTGCGGATCCCCGGCCGCGTACTGGTCGGTGGGGAACTCGTTGGCGAACTCGTAGCCGGGTCCACCGGTGCCCGTGGCGGTGGGATCGCCGCACTGCAGCACCGACAGCGTCGGGTCGGTGGTCAGGCGGTGGCAGTCGGTGTCGTCGAAGTACCCCTGCGAGGCGAGCGACAGGAAACTGTTGACGGTGCACGGGGACAGCTCGCCCCGGAGAGTCAGGCCGATATTGCCCTGGGTCGTGGTGACGGTGACGCCGGTATCGGTGGTGGGGACGTTCTCGGCGCTCGGCGGCTGCACCGACTCGGCGGCCGGACGTCCGTCCGACGGGTACGCGCAGCTCACCGTTTCGGGCAGCGGCTCGGCACGCTGGGCGGGCAGGGCGGGGAAGTCGGACAGCGACGGGGCGGACGTCGGCGCCGCGGCGCTCGTCGTGGTCGTCGCGGCCCCGTCGTCCGGATCGTCCGAGCACCCGGCGAGCAGCAGCGCCATACCCACCCCGGCCACGGCCGTCCGGGCGAAGCCGGATCGAGTACGAGTCATCAGTCCATCCTGACACTGGTCAGCGAGATCGGCTGGGCCGGCGCGCCGTCCTGGCCGCCGCCCTCGACACCGCCCGCGGCGACCTTGTCGAGGGTCGCCAGGCCGGTCTCGTCGATGGTGCCGAACACGGTGTACTGCGGCGGCAGAACCGAGTCGCCGTACACGAGGAAGAACTGGCTGCCGTTGGTGCCGGGGCCGGCGTTGGCCATCGCGACGGTCCCGCGGGGATAGGTCAGCGGCTGCGTGGCCGCCGGATCCTCGGGTGCGTACTGGTCGGTGGGGAACTCGTTGGCGAACTGGTAGCCGGGACCGCCGGCCCCGGTGCCGGTGGGGTCGCCACACTGCAGCACGGCCAGCGTGTCGGACGTGGTCAGGCGGTGGCAGGCGGTGTCGTCGAAGTACCCCTGCGACGCCAGCGACAGGAAGTTGTTGACCGTGCACGGCGAGGTGTCGTTGTGCAGGACCAGCCCGATGTTGCCCTGGGTGGTCTCCACGCTGACGCTGATGTCGGTGTTGCCCTCCCCGGTGGTGAGGATGCCGTCCGTGCGGGGCGGCTGCACAGGTTTGGCGGGCTCGCCGGCGGCCGGATAGGCACAGTTCACGGAGTCCGGCAACGGTTCGGACCGGGCCGCCGGCAGCGCTCCGAACTCCGGCTGTGCCGGTTCGGTCGTCTCCGACGCCGCGGTCGAGTCCGCGCCGTCGTCGCGGGTGAGCACCCAGATGCCGACGCCGGCCGCGACGACCGCGACCACACCGAGCGCCGACAGGCCGATGGTGAGCTGGCGGCGCTTGCGCGCCCGCTGGGCCCGTCGTTCGAGCTGCCGCTCGAGTTTGCGTTTGGCGGCCTGGCGCCGCTGTGCGTTGCTCGGCACTGCAGTAGTCCTCCCGTAACCGATCGTCGTTGCCGGATCCGTCGTCGCCGCCGGCCTCCGGCTCGAGCCGGATCGAGTCTGCCACCCCAACCTGAGAACCGGTCGCCGGGGAGCCCGGCCTAGGCTGTAGGAGCCACACCGAGGCCCACACCGTAGGAGCGATGCCCGTGCTCGTCACCGGATTCCCCGCCGGGATGTTCCAGACGAACTGCTACATCCTCGCGCAGGACGACGCCGAGGACTGCGTTGTCGTCGACCCCGGACAGGATGCCGCCGAGCCCCTCGCAGATTTTCTGGCCCGGTCCGGGCTGACGCCGCGCGCGGTGCTGCTCACCCACGGCCATCTCGACCACATCTGGTCGGCGCAGGCCGTCGCCGACCGCTACGACATCCCGGCCTACATCCACCCCGACGACCGCTACATGCTGACCGATCCCGGTCGCGGTATCGGCCCGACACTGAAGCCGTTCCTCGAAGGCGCCGAATTCACCGAGCCGCGCACCGTGATCGAACTGGCCGACGGAGACCAGGTCGAGCACGCCGGCATCCGGTTCGTCGTCGATCACACCCCGGGCCACACCCAGGGCTCGGTGGTGCTGCGCACCCACGCGACGACCGCCGACGGCGACGACGTCGAGATCGCCCTCACCGGCGACACCCTGTTCCAGGGTTCGATCGGCCGCACCGACCTGCCGGGCGGCGACCACGAACAGCTGCTCGCGTCGATCGCGGCGAAACTGCTCGTGCGCGACGACGCCACCGCGATCCTGCCCGGACACGGCCCGACCAGCACCATCGGTCGGGAGCGGACGTCGAATCCCTTCCTGGCTGGGCTGACCGGCTCCCGCTGACCCCGGCCTCCGACCCCCGACGAGAGAAAGCAGCGACAGTTGAGCAAGCCCTCCACGTTCTCGGCGCCCAAGGGTGTACCCGATTACGTCCCGCCGCAGTCGGCGGAGTTCGTCGCCGTGCGCGACGGATTGACCCGCGCGGCGCGGCTGGCCGGCTACGGGCACATCGAGCTGCCGATCTTCGAGGACACCGGACTGTTCGCGCGCGGCGTCGGCGAGTCCACCGACGTCGTGAGCAAGGAGATGTACACCTTCGCCGATCGCGGCGACCGGTCCGTCACGCTGCGGCCGGAAGGGACCGCCGGAGTGATGCGGGCGGTGATCGAGCACGGCCTCGACCGTGGCCAGCTGCCCGTCAAGCTGAGCTACTCGGGCCCCTTCTTCCGGTACGAACGTCCCCAGGCCGGGCGGTACCGCCAGCTGCAGCAGGTGGGGGTCGAGGCGATCGGTGTCGACGACCCCGCGCTCGACGCCGAGGTCGTCGCCGTGGCCGACGCCGGATTCCGCAGCCTCGGCCTCGACGGGTTCCGCCTCGAGATCACCTCCCTCGGCGACGAGACGTGCCGCCCCCAGTACCGGGAGTTGTTGCAGGAGTTCCTGTTCGGGCTGGACCTGGACGAGGAGACCCGCCGCCGCGCCGAGATCAACCCGCTGCGGGTCCTCGACGACAAGCGCCCGCACGTGCGGGAGATGACGGCTGACGCTCCGCTCATGCTCGACCACCTCTCCGACACGGCCAAGGCGCACTTCGACGAGGTGCTGTCGCATCTGGACGCGCTCGGCGTGTCCTACACGATCAACCCGCGCATGGTGCGCGGTCTCGACTACTACACGAAGACCACCTTCGAGTTCGTCCACGACGGCCTCGGCGCCCAGTCCGGGATCGGCGGCGGCGGACGCTACGACGGCCTGATGGCTCAGCTCGGCGGGCAGCCCCTCTCGGGCATCGGGTTCGGTCTCGGGATCGATCGCACGGTGCTCGCCCTCGCCGCCGAGGGCAAGAGCGCGGGCAGCCCCGCCCGCTGCGAGGTGTTCTGCGTGCCGATGGGTGAGGCCGCCAAGTCGATGCTGGTCCCGGTCGCCCACCGGCTGCGCGCCGCCGGTATCCGGGTGGACCTGGCCTACGGGGGACGCGGCGTCAAGGGCGCGATGAAGGCCGCCGACCGCTCCGGTGCCGTGGTCGCCCTGGTCCTGGGGGAGCGAGAGCTCGAAGCCGGCGAGATCGTGGTCAAGGACCTGCGCACCGGCGAACAGCACACCGTGCCCCTCGACGACGTGGTCGCCCGGGTCGGGGACGTCGTTGCCGGCACCTGACCCGTCGGGACGTGCTGCGCCGACCCGTCTGGACCTGATCCCGACGCGGCTGCTCGCGCCGCGCGCCGGGAAGGTCGCGGCGTTCTCCCTCCTGATCGGCGTGGTGGCCGGTCTGCTGGTATACCTCGTGGCCAGCCCCCTGGTCGCGGTCGTGTGCGGGATGATCGTCGGGGTGCCGCCGGCGGTGGGTGCCCTGGCGGTGCTGCGCCGGCGTCGCTGGATCGACGGCACCACGATCACGGCGAAGGGGGCACTGCGCACCCGGCACGTGCAGCTGCGCAACCTCGCCGGGGTCGAACTGGTGGTGTCGGCGCTGCGGGTCAGTCAGGTGGTGCTGCGGCTCAACGACGGCGACCGGATCGTGTCGGTCCCGTTGGCGTTGTACGCGAACGGCGGCTGCCGGGAGCTCGATGTGCTGGCCTTGCGCCGGCTCGCCGACGCCCTCGCGGCAAGTGAGCTGGCCTCGGCCGCTGCGATGTCCTCGGTACTGGTGGAGCAGCTGCGGGCAGAGGCCCGCGAAGCGGGACTGGAGCAGCGGCCGCTGTACCGGGCGGTGCTGCTGGCCCGGGACGCCGGCCGCGTGCCGCAGACCACGCTCACCGATCACGAGGTGGCTTCGCTCGTCGAGTGAGCGCATGCCGATTGGTGTGCCGGCACCCCGGGTATGCGGGGCGCATGATCTCGATGCACACGGTGTTCGCCGTGCCGTTCCGGGCTGCCTCCGCGTTGCGCGGCGCCCGGGTGTTCCACCCGCACGGGGTGCTCTTCGAAGGTGAGGCGGAACTGACGCCGGGCTGGTGGCCGCGTTCGGTTCCGGCACGGGTACCGGTCACCGCCCGGTTGTCCGGCGCCGTGGGCACGCCCGACGGTGTGCCCGACATCCTCGGCCTGGCGCTGCGGTTGTCGCTCGAGAGCGGGCCCTGGGACATCCTGCTCGCCACGCTGCACGTGCCCACCAGGGCGGTACTTCTGCCGGCGCGAGGCTGGTCGAGCGCCCGGTACGGCTCCCTGATGGCATATCGCACGAACGTCGACCTCGCACCGCGGTGGATCTTCGCGCTCCCCGAGGGGGACCAGCCGTCGTCGACCTCTGTGCGGGAACTGGCGCGGCGCGGCGGTCCGCTGGTGTTCTCGTTGCATGTGGCCTCGGCCCGCGGGCCGCTCGTGCCGGCCGGACGCGTCACGCTCGAGCGCGAGGTGTACGCCTCCGACGAGGCGCAACCGTCGTTCGATCCGGTGCTCAATCGCCCCGCCTCGGTCGAACTGTGGCCACGGTGGCTCGTGCCGTTCCGTCGCGACGCCTACCGGGGCAGCCGCACCGGTCGCGGCGCGGCCGACGGGTCCGCGCCGAGCGGTCTGCCCACCTCCGCCGGCACTCCGTAGCGCCGGAACACCGTAGCCGGGGTGCGGAGCAACTCCGCACCCCCGGCCTTCGTGAACCGGACCGGTTGCGGTCCGGCGACGTGTCAGCTGACGACGGCGTCGATCGTCTTCTTCAGTGCCGAAGGCTGTGCGGGGGAGCGGGGTGCCTTCTCCTTCAGTTCGAGCATCCGTGCCCCGATCTCCTGCAGCTGCTTGCGGCCGAGTGCCTCCCGCACCTTCGGGAACCACTCCTCTTCCTCCTCCTCGATGTGGTGCTCGACGTTCTCGATGAGGACCGTCGTCTTCGCGTCGAACCGCTCGGCATCGGGCTTCATCCCTGCCAGCTCCATCACCAGCACGTCCGCCACATGGTGCTCCTCGAACGACTCGAGGATGTCCGATTCGAGGTCGGGCAGCAGTGAGCGCACCTCGGGGTACATGCCCTCGTTCTCGATGTAGGTGTGCACGGTCAGCAGTTCGATGATCCGTCCGACTATCCGACCCTTCTCCTGGTCGTCGTCCGCACCGCGGAACTCGCGGAACAACTTACGGATCTCCTTGTGGTCTTCCTTCAACAACACGATCGCGTCAGTGGACACCGGGCCTCCCGCCGAAGTGGTACTCGAGTGCTCGCCGCCGTGCGGGGCGTGTGCTCCAGATACCCCGGCGGGAGCCCGGTTACACCGGTCCGGCCGGCCGGGTCAGGTGCCCTTGGGTGTCCGGTCGGCGGTGTCCCGGACGTGGGGTTCCTCGGCGACCTCGGCGGCGTGGCGCCGGCCGACGCCGACGTGCGCCTCCGCCCGCATGGTCTCCACCATGTGCGGGTAGTGCAGCTCGAACGCGGGCCGTTCGGAGCGGATGCGCGGCAGCTCGTAGAAGTTGTGCCGCGGCGGCGGGCAGGTGGTCGCCCACTCGAGGGAGTTGCCGTAGCCCCACGGGTCGTCGACGGTGACGACCTGCCCGTACCGGTAGCTCTTGAACACGTTCCACAGGAACGGCAGGGTGGAGACGCCCAGGGTGAACGCCCCGATGGTCGAGATGGTGTTGAGCGTGGTGAACCCGTCCGACGGCAGGTAGTCGGCGTAGCGGCGCGGCATGCCCTCGTTGCCCAGCCAGTGCTGCACCAGGAACGTGGTGTGGAAACCGACGAAGGTCAGCCAGAAGTGCCACTTCCCGAGCCGCTCGTCCATCAGCCGTCCGGTCATCTTCGGGAACCAGAAGTACAGACCGGCGTAGGTGGCGAACACGATGGTGCCGAACAGCACGTAGTGGAAGTGCGCGACGACGAAGTAGGAGTCGTGGACGTGGAAGTCGAGCGGCGGGCTGGCGAGGATGACGCCGGTCAGGCCGCCGAACAGGAAGGTGATGATGAAGCCGACCGAGAACAGCATCGGCGTCTCGAACGTCACCTGTCCCCGCCACATGGTGCCGATCCAGTTGAAGAACTTCACGCCGGTGGGCACCGCGATCAGGAACGTCATGAACGAGAAGTACGGCAGCAGCACGGCGCCGGTGGCGTACATGTGGTGCGCCCACACGGCCATCGACAGGGCACCGATCGCGAGGGTCGCGTAGACCAGGCCGGTGTAACCGAAGATCGGCTTGCGGGAGAAGACCGGGATGACCTCGGAGATGATGCCGAAGAACGGCAGCGCAATGACGTACACCTCGGGGTGACCGAAGAACCAGAACAGATGCTGGTAGAGGAGTACCCCGCCGGTGGCCGGATCGAAGATGTTCCCGCCCAGTACCCGGTCGACCATCACCCCCATGAACGCGGCGGTCAGCAGGGGGAAGATCAGCAGGATCAGGATCATCGTGATGAAGATGTTCCAGGTGAAGATCGGCATCCGGAACATCGTCATGCCCGGCGCGCGCAGGCACACCACGGTGGTGATCATGTTGACCCCGCCGAGAATCGTGCCGAGACCGGCCACCGCGAGACCGGTGAACCACAGGTTGGCGCCGATACCGGGGGAGTGCAGATCGTCCGCCAACGGAATGTACGACGTCCATCCGAAGTCCGGTGCACCGCCGGGAGTGATGAGGGAGGCGGCGACGACGGTCGCGCCGAAGAGGTACAGCCAGTAGCTGAACGCGTTCAGGCGCGGGAAAGCGACGTCGGGGGCGCCGATCTGGAGGGGCAGGATGTAGTTGGCGAACCCGAACACGATCGGGGTCGCGTACATCAGCAGCATGATGCCGCCGTGCATCGTGAACAACTGGTTGTACTGCTCGTTGGACAGGAACTGCAGACCCGGAACAGCGAGCTCGCTGCGGATCAGCAGCGCCATCAGGCCGCCGATGAGGAAGAACGTGAACGACGTGACAATGTACATCAGACCGAGCATCTTCGGGTCGGTCGTGGTGACGAGTCTGTAGAACGTCGAACCCTTCGGCGCATACCGCGGCGGATACGGTCGGACGGCCTTCGTCTCGGTGACAACCATGGTGCCTCCTTGCGCCGCCCGGGGCGGCGACGTCACTGCGGCGCCGGGCGCTCCGCTCGGCCTGAGGGCATCCCGGAACCGCCGCGGCATCATGCGGTAGATCGAGCGTAACCAAACGCAGCCGCGCACGGGAGGTTTTGCGCCGTGGGATTGTCGCCTGGCCGCGCGGAATTCGCGGCTGTTCCGGGAACAAATCCTTGCCTTCATATGTTGTCGGTGGTACAAGAAAGGTGTAGCGGCAAACATAGATCGGCCGCTCTCCTCAACCGGCACGAAGAGAGTCTGTGGAGGTGGAAACGATGTTGATGCGCACCGATCCGTTCCGCGAGCTCGATCGCTTCGCGCAGCAGGTTCTCGGCACGGCGGCCCGGCCTGCGGTGATGCCCATGGACGCCTGGCGTGAGGGCGACAAGTTCGTCGTCGAGTTCGACCTGCCCGGCGTGGCCGACGATTCGCTCGACCTCGATGTCGAACGGAACGTGCTGACGGTGCATGCAGAGCGACCGGCGCGCGACCAGAGCCAGGAGATGGTGGCGGCCGAGCGTCCGCGTGGCGTGTTCAGCCGGCAGCTGTTCCTCGGCGAGAACCTCGATACCGAGAACATCGAGGCGACGTACGACGCCGGCGTGCTGAGGCTGACGATCCCCGTGGCGGAGAAGGCCAAGCCGCGCAGGATCGAGATCGCGGTGGGCGACAAGAAGGCGATCGACGCCTGACCCCCCGTGTCCGCGGAGACCGCCATGGACGCACTCGACCTGATCGCCGAACCGGCCCCCGTCGACGGTGCAGATCTCGAACTGCTCCTGCTCGATCTCGAGCTGGACATGCTCGAGGTGCCCCGGGCGCGACCGCCGGTGGACCTCCCGGGATGCCGGACCGCCGCGGTCCGGCGTCCACGGGGCCCGGTGTGCCCCCTGCGGCCGCCCGGCCGGGCCGGGACGCGGGCTCCGGGGGACGTGGTGGCCACGCAGCGCTCCCCTCCGGTCCGCACCCGATCGCCCGCGGAAGCCTTGCGAGACCCACGGAAGCCTTGTTGTGAGAAGGGACGGTGATACGACATCGCAGCAGTAGCGCAAGGCGCTGACGCGCGTGCCGCCCGCCCGGACGACAGCCACGAGGCGTCGAGCCGCTCAGCGGCCCGGAGTCGCTGAACCGGCCGGCGCACCGCCGGTAACGGCACCACCAGTGCGGGCCGCACCCGATCATCGCCGACGCCCGGCGGCCCCCTCCGTCGCGAGGTGGGCCGCCGGGCGTTCGCTCTGGCGGCCGCACCCGGCGCAGCCGACGACGAAAGCGAAAGGAGCGGGGCCGTGACCGGCAGCGAACCCGATCTCTACGCCGTACTGGACCTGTCCGATTCCGCCGGGCACCAGGAGATCACGGCGGCCTTCCGTCGCAAGCTCCGCGAGCATCACCCCGACCTCCGCAACCCGGCCCTCCCGTTCGGCCCGGATCCGGACGAGGAACTGCGCCGGATCGTCGAGGCCTATTCCGTCCTGCGCGACCCCCGTCGCCGCGCGGAGTACGACCGCCGCCGCGCCGGCCCGGTCGCCCGGACCGCGGCGCGGTCCGTCCCCGTGACCGTGCACCGCCCGGCCTCGCCTTCCGAGGCGGATCCGCCCATCCGGGCCGGACCCGTCCGTCGCCATCGGTGACCCGGCGCCGCACGGGCGCTTCTCGCGGAGCGAATGTGCCGCTCACTCGATCGGTCCGACGGCACGGTTCGTCCGCTCGCGTCAGGGGATGCGGGGTTCGTGCTTTCCGCCGTAGGCGAGGGCCAGCAGGGTGCGGGTCCCGTACACCAGGGCTCGTTCGTCCAGCACGAAGTCGGGCTGGTGGAGGTCGTGCCGCGGACTCGTCCCGTCCCAGACCCCCAACCGCGCCATCGCACCCGGGACGTGTTCGAGATACCACGCGAAGTCCTCGCCGCCGCTGGACTGTCCCGCCTCGGCGAGATTCTCGAGGCCTACCACGGACTCGATCGCGGCGAGCATCTCGGCCACCGCCTCGGGATCGTTCACCACCGGCGGAACGCCCTGCACGTACTCGAGTTCGTGGTCCACGTCGTAGGGTGCGAGCAGTTCCGCGACGCTGCGTCGTACCAGGGGTTCCACCGTCGCCCACGTCTCGTGCGACGCGCTGCGCAACGTGCCCACCAGTTCTCCCTCCTCGGGGATGGCGTTGCCGACATGCCCGGCCCGAACCCGTCCCCACGTCAGGACGGTGGCGGTACGGGCGTCGAGGCGTCGATCGAGCACCGACGCCAGACCGGTGACGAGCACGGCCGCCGCGTGGATCAGGTCACCGGTCAGGTGCGGACGGGCCGAATGGCCGCCGGGGGAGGACAACCGGACCGTGAGAACGGCCCCGGACGAGGTGATCGGCCCGGCGCGGGTGGCGAGCTTGCCCGCCTCGAGTTGCGGGGCGCAGTGCAGCGCGAAGATCCGGGACACCCCCGCGAGACCGCCCGCCGCGACGACCTCGAGGGCGCCACCCGGGGTTGTCTCCTCGGCGGGTTGGAAGATCAACCGCACACGCTGCGGGGGCGGGTGTGCCGCGAGCACGGTGGCTACCTCGAGCAGCATCGCGGTGTGGGCATCGTGCCCACACGCGTGACACACGCCGTCCACGGTCGATGCGTACGGCAACCCGGTGGTCTCCGTGAGCGGCAGGGCGTCGAGGTCGGCCCGCAGCGCAAGGCACTCGGTCGTGTCCGGGCCGACGTCGCACCACAATCCGGTACCGCCCGGCAGGGTCACCGGGTCCAGCCCGAGCGAGACCAGCTGATCGCGCACCAGCGCGGTGGTCCGGAACTCCGCGAACGACAGCTCCGGGTGGGCATGCAGGTCTCGTCGCCAGGCGACGACGCGGTCGTGGTCGATCGTCATCCCTCGAGAACTCCGTCGGGTCGGTGACAGCTACGGGCCGGCCGAGATCGAACCGGCTCGTCAGTCAGTTCACCACGGTCGCGGCGACCACGTCCCGGTTCTCGCGTTCGTCGACACCGTGTCCTCGTCGCCGCACAGATGTGACTCGGCGATCCCCCGACCTCGACGGCGCTGTCCGCAACGAATCCCCGATCACGGGCAGGCCGGTGACGAACGACCGGGTTCCCGTCCCACACCCTGCAGGACGGGAACCCGCGAATCACCAGTCTGCACCGTCCCCGATCACCGGTGCCGTCGCCGCCGGGAGCTCGCCGATCACGGCGGTGCTGTTCGCCGCGCACACCAGGATCGCCGGACGGGTTCGTCGGGGCGTGTCGTCGTCGGCGCGTCCGGTGGCCGGGATCGCGGCCGCGAGCGGGGGCCGGGCGGCCGGAGCGACGGCGGAAACGGGAGCAGTCACGGCCGACCGGGGGTTCGACGGGGCGCCGCCGAGACCGCCGACCGCGCCCCCGAGAGCCGCCGCACCTGCCGCGCCCAGCGGAATACCGCCCCCGCCCGGTGCGATGCCACTCGCGTTGCTCGCCGGGGCGGTGGCGGCGGCGACCGTGGGGGTCGCCGGTCCGGTGCCGCCTGCGAATGCCGCGGCCTGCGTCTGCGCCGGAACATCGCCGGGCGCACCGGCCGCGGCGACGATCTCCACGGTTTTCGTGGCCGTAGCGGCGACGTCCGCCGGAGCGGGCAGGCCGGGGTTGGCGACGGGGGCAGGCACAGCGATCGGCGCGGCGAGCGCATTCATCGCCGCGGTGTGGCCGAGCAGTTCGCCGCGAGTACGCGCGACCACCGCCAGCGCCGCGGACACGTGCTCGGCGGCGGCGGTGAGCAGCGCGACCTGTCCCGGTGGTGTCAGCGCGACGGGCGCCGTCGCGGTGGCGAAGGCCAGGAAGGACTGGGCGATTCCGCCGAGTTCGACGTTTCCCCGCTCGACACTCGCGGTCGCGGCGCGGGTGACCGCTCCGATCTCGTCGCCCCGCTCGCTCAGCTCGACCGCGCTGAGCTGTGCCTGGCGACCCTTGTCGAGCGCGGCCTCGGCGGGTGCCCCCTCCCACGAGTCCGGGAGCGCATGCAGTGCCGTGCGGGTCAGCGACGCCGCGCCCTCGAGCACCCGCGACGACTGCTGCAGCACCGCCGACGGGTCGAGCGCCTCGACGATCCCGGTACCGAACAGGGCGCCGAGATCACCCAGGGGACGCAGCAATTCGTCGATTCCCGGCATCGGTGGAACCGGAATAGACTGCAGCACTTCGGATATCGCATCGAGCCCGGATTCCGGCGACCACGTCGGCGGGGCTGGGGGCGGAGCGGGCAGCGGTAGGTCGAGGACCGGTCCGGCAGGGGACGCGCGGAGCGCGTCGAGGACGGTGGGCGAGGCGACCGGCGCCTGCTGCGCGATCATCGCGCGTCCCCGAGTCCCGCGACGGCCGCGCCGAGGCCCGCGGCGGTCGCGGCATCGAGCGTCTCGTACCGGGCTGCGGCGTCGTGCGCGGCGACACCGCCGGACGCGTAGACGTACGCCAGCTGGGCGACGGCGCGGGTGTGTGCACCCTGCGTGACGGCGAACGCGGCGACGAAGTCCGCGCCGATCAGGCCCATGGCCGGGCTCAGCGACGAGACGTTCGCCTGCAGATCGATTCCGCCCGCCCGGGCGACCTCCTCTGCGGCGCGCAGGGACGTGCTGCCGAACGCCCGCACCCCGTCGGGCACGACACGGACGCCGCCCCCCGTCGAGAACGAGCCGGCAGCGTCGAACAAACCGCTCATGATGACCCCCCAATCAGATTCGCGTGCGCAGCACTCTAACTCGAGGCGGCGACCCGGGCGACGAGTGCGCGGGCGACCTCGCGCACGGGCTCGACGGGTCCGGTGAACCCGAGGACGCGCAGCGCTGCCTCCGCCAGCACCTCGGGCAGGTCCGCGACGGCAGCCGTGTCCCCGTCGGCGCGGATGTTGATGGCGGATTCGACCAACCGGAACGGTAGGTCGGCGCGAGGGTCGTCGGCGTCCGCTCCGGCGGCATGACGGCCGAGGACGGCGACCGCGAGCCGGCGGTAGCACGCGCGCAGACCGGTCCGGGCGGCATGGAACTGCGTGAACCGGTCGGTGCGGACCTCCGGGAGCAGATAGAGCGCACCGAGATTCCAGCGCCCCGTGACGAGTTGCGCGGTGTCGAACAGCGCCAGGGCGTACAGCCGGGCCTCCGGGGGCGGGCCGTCGCCGAGCTGCTCGCAGAACGACAGGGTGGGGGCGACGGTCTGCTCGAGCAGCGCCGCGAGGATGTCGTCCTTGGTCGCGAAGTGGTTGTACAGGGAGGCCTGCCGGACGCCGACCGCCTCGGCGACGAGCCGCGTCGAGGTCGACGCGAATCCGCGGGTGGTGAACAGTTCGGCTGCGGCGTCGAGGATCTCGGCGCGTGCGGTGGAACCGGGCCGGCGTGGCCGGTGCAGTCGAGGGCGTCCGGGGCGGGCATGGGTCACGCCGTCGACGATGGCACAGATCCGGCGACGGCGGCGGGGCGAGCGCGTGGTGAGCAGACCGTCACACGGTGGAAACGTCGGTCACGAACTCGTTACGCCGCGGACATTCGGACAAGACGTGACCTCGCGAAAACTGTCACTCGACAGTTTTTCGACGGTCATCCGGCCGCCGCACCGCGCACAGAACGGACACCGCCATGAGCCTGACGCTCACCCGGCCGGCTGCCGCTGCACCGACCGCCTCGCACCAGGACGCGGGCGACCTGGGCGAATTCGGCTACCAGCAGCAGCTGCACCGCAACCTCGGCAGGTTCGCCTCCTTCGCCGCCGGCTTCTCGTTCGTCTCCATCCTCACGACCATCTTCCAGCTGTTCGGCCTCGGCTTCGGCTTCGGCGGCCCCGCCTTCTTCTGGACGTGGGTGGTGGTATTCGCCGGCCAGTTCACGGTCGCCCTGAACTTCGCCGAACTCGCGGCGCGCTACCCGATCTCCGGGGCGATCTACCAGTGGTCCCGCCGGATGGGCGGCGAGGTGGTCGGCTGGTTCGCCGGCTGGTTCATGATCCTCGCGCAGATGGTGACCGCCGCTGCCGCCGCGATCGCCCTGCAGGTGGTCCTCCCGGCCGTCTGGAGTGGATTCCAGATCATCGGCGACGACCCGTCGCTGACCTCCTCGTCCGGCGCCGCCAACGCCGTCCTGCTCGGGTCGGTGCTGCTCGTGCTCACCACGATCATCAACAGCATCGGTGTGAACTGGATGTCGCGGATCAACAGCATCGGCGTCACCTGCGAGATCGTCGGTGTCGTCGCCGTGATCGGGATGTTCTTCACCCACGCCGTCCGCGGCCCGCAGGTCGTCCTCGACACCGGCGTACCCGGGGCGAGCCCCGGGTACGGCTGGGCCTGGATCGTCTCCGGGCTCATGGCCGCCTACGTCATGGTCGGCTTCGGCTCGGCCGGCGAACTCGCCGAGGAGACCCGCAACCCGCGGCGGGTCGCACCGCGCACCATCCGCCTCGCCCTGTCCGTCTCCGCGATCGGCGGCGGCCTGATGATTCTCGGCGCGCTCATGGCCGCCCCCAGCCTCACCGACGGCCGCCTCGCCGCCGAGGGCCTGCCGTACGTGCTCGGCGCGATCCTGTCCTCACCGTGGGGCACGCTGCTCCTCGTCGACGTGGCCATCGCCGTGTTCATCTGCACCCTCGCGATCCAGACCGCCGCGTCGCGCCTGATCTTCTCGATGGCCCGCGACGAGCGCCTGCCCGCGTCGAAGATCCTGTCGCACGTCAACGCCCGTACCGGCACTCCCATCGCGCCGGCCGTGCTGATCGGCACGGTGTGCATCGGCATCCTCGCGGTGAACGTGGGCAACAGCGCGATCTTCGCCACCCTCTCGAGCGTGTGCATCGTGCTCATCTACCTCGCGTACCTGATGGTCACCGTGCCGCTGCTGCTGCGCCGGCTGCGTGGCGGCCCGTACGACGCCGCGGCGACCGACGCGGACGGCAATCCGCTGTTCTCGCTCGGCCGATGGGGTCTGCCCGTCAACGTCCTCGCCGTCGCGTACGGCCTGCTGATGGTGGTCAACCTGTCCTGGCCGCGCACCGAGATCTTCGACCCGGACGGCACCATGCCGCTGCTGCAGTGGGCCGCGCCGCTCACCGTCGCCGCCGTCGTCGCCCTGGGCGCCCTGTGCTTCCCGCGCCGCGCCGCGCACCCGAACCCCGTCACGATCGGAGCCCGAGCATGACCGACACCGCCACCACCCACGCCGCCAAGGCACACGCCCGAGCCCAGGCCGGCACCGTCACCGCCGGCATGCCCACCGTCCCCGCCTCGGCGCACCCGACCCCACCCGGCGGGCGCACCGCCGCCATGACCTGGGCCGAGACCGTGCCCGGCGGCCGCTACACCACCAAGGTCCTCGCCCGCGGCACCCGTCTGCGCCTGCGCGACCTCGACGGCGCCGCCTGCGCCCACCTGCTGCTGTTCCGTGCCGACGCCCCGCACGAGCGCCTCAACGTCGCCGACACCGTCAAGGTGCCGTGGCAGGCCTACCTCGGCGTCGGACATCCGCTGCTGTCGGACCAGGGCCGGGTGCTCGCCACCCTCGTCGCCGACACCTCCGGACGGCACGACGCGCTGTGCGGCACCACCCACCTGGCCGGCAACACCGTGAAATACGGTGCGGGCAGCCTGTATTCGCACGCACCCGCAGGCCGGGAGCTGTTCACCGTCGCCGCCGCCAAGCACGACCTGACCCCCCGCGACCTGCCGCCCTCGTTGTCGTTCTTCCACGGCGTGCGCGTCGACGGCGACGGCGCCCTGACCAGCACCGGCACCGCCGGGGCCGGAGCCTGCGTCGAGCTGCTCATCCATCTGCCGGTCATCGCCCTGATCGCCAACACCGCCCACCCCCTCGACCCGGCACCACGTTTCTCCACCACCACCCTCGAGGTGCTCGCCTGGCACGCCCCGCGCGACCTCGAGGACCTGCCGAACACGGACCCCGAATACCGGCGCGCCGTCCTCAACACCGAGGACGCCTGGACCGCCGCCACCGGAACGGAGCACTGATCATGACCTCGACCCTCGACCTGCCCGCCCTCGTGCCCGGGACGGTGATCCGTGACGAGATCGCCGGCGCCCGCGGACCCTGGTCGGCCGTCGTCGCCGCCGGCGACGTGCTCACCGTCGTCGACCTGCACGGCAACCAGGCCGTCGACACCCTGATCTACGACGCGCACGACACCACCGTCCGCTACAGCGCGCCCGCCACGATCGCTGCCCAGCGGCACCTGTTCCTCACCACGGGATCCGTGCTGCGCGCCGGCGACGGCGAGGCCCTCATGACCCTCGTCGCCGACGAGGTCGGCAACCACGACACCGTCGGCGGTGCCTGCTCGCAGGAATCGAACACCCTGCGCTACGGCCACCACACCAAGCATCAGCACGCGTGCGTCGAGAACTTCCTCGTCGAAGGGGCCCGGTGGGGCCTGGGCAAACGCGACCTGGTCTCCAACGTCAACTTCTTCATGAACGTGCCCGTCGACTCGGACGGCACCCTCGGCATCGTCGACGGCCTCTCCGCCCCCGGCAAACGCCTCGCCCTGCGCGCCGACCGGGACGTGCTCGTCCTCGTCTCCAACTGTCCCCAGATCAACAACCCGTGCAACGGTTTCGACCCCACCGAGGTGCGGATGATCGTGACCCGACCGGAGGCCCGACCGTCATGACCACCAAGATCACCGTCGACCGTCCCGGCATGCTCACCACGGTCCAGGACTACCCGGGTCGCACCGGCTACTGGCAGGTCGGGGTCCCGCCGTCCGGCCCGATGGACGACCTGTCGTTCCGCCTCGGCAACGCCGCACTCGGCAACGCCGAAGGCGCGCCCGGTCTCGAATCCGTCATGGCCGGACCGGCGCTGCGCTTCACCGACGCCACGCGGGTGTGCATCACGGGCGCCCCGGCGACCGTGCGGGTGGACGGCACGGTGGTCCCGCAGTGGCGTCCCGTCACCGTCCCCGCCGGTGGGGTGCTCGACGTCGGTGCCCTCGCCGGCCCCGGGCTGCGCGTGTACGTACTCGTGCAGGGCGGCCTCGACATCCCCGAGTTCCTGGGCAGTGCGGCGACGTTCACGCTCGGCCGGTTCGGTGGCCACGAGGGGAGGACGCTCGCCGAGGGGGACGTGCTCGTCGTGGGGGAGTCGGCGACCGGGCCGGTGGCCCCGGTTCCCGCCGAGCACGTCCCGGCCATGACCACGCGCTGGGAGATCGCCGTCACCGAAGGGCCCCACGGCGCACCGGAGTTCTTCACTCGCACCGATATCGACACGATCTACGCCACCGAGTACGAGGTGCACTTCAACTCCGACCGCACCGGCGTGCGGCTGATCGGGCCGAAGCCGCGGTGGGCCCGGCCCGACGGCGGGGAGGCGGGGCTGCACCCGTCGAACATCCACGACAACGCCTACTCTGTCGGCGCCCTCGACTTCACCGGCGACACCCCCATCCTCCTCGGGCCCGACGGGCCGAGTCTGGGCGGATTCGTCTGCCCTGTCACCGTCGTCGCGGCCGACCGGTGGAAGCTGGGTCAGCTCGCCCCCGGGCACCGGGTGCGGTTCGTGCCGGTCCGCGCCGAGCACGCCGCGTCGCGGCGGGCGCTGGGCGTGGCCCGTCGCGCCGGGCTGGCACTGGTGGTCTCACCCGGTGGCGACGGCGACGACGGCGTACTCGCCCGCCGCGACGGCGACACGGCGGTCGCCTATCGGCGCAGCGGCGACGACAACGTCCTCGTCGAGTACGGCGACATGACCCTCGACCTCGCGCTGCGGGCTCGGGTGCACGCGCTGCACCAGCGGCTCGACGCCGAACGCCCCGCGGGCCTGCTCGAGCTGACCCCCGGCATCCGGTCACTCCAGGTCAAGGTCGATCCCGACGTGCTCCCGGTGCCGACGCTGCTCGGCCTGCTCGCCGAGGCGGAGGGGCAGCTCCCGGCGAGCGACGAGCTCGTGGTGCCGAGCCGGCGGGTGCGCCTGCCGCTGTCGTGGGACGACCCGGCCACCCGCGAGGCGATCCAGCGGTACATGCACGGAGTGCGGGCGGACGCGCCGTGGTGCCCGTGGAACATCGAGTTCATCCGCCGGATGAACGGCCTCGGATCGGTGGACGACGTGTTCGACACCGTCTTCGCCGCCGACTACATGGTGCTCGGCCTCGGCGACGTGTACCTCGGGGCGCCCGTCGCGACGCCGCTCGACCCGCGGCACCGGCTGGTGACGACCAAGTACAACCCGGCGCGGACGTGGACGCCGGAGAACGCCGTCGGCATCGGTGGGGCGTACTTGTGCATCTACGGCATGGAAGGGCCCGGCGGCTACCAGTTCGTCGGCCGCACGACCCAGGTGTGGAACCACCGGCACCCGCAGCCGGCGGGCCCGTTCGAGGCGGGAACGCCCTGGCTGCTGCGCTTCTTCGACCGGATCTCCTGGTATCCCGTCGAGCCGGAGGAACTGCTGGACCTGCGCGCCGACCTCGCGGCCGGCCGGGGAGGGGGAGTCGAGATCGTCGACGGCACCTTCTCGCTCGCCGAGCACGAGCGGTTCCTCGTCGACCACGCTGCGTCGATCGACGCCTTCCGGCAGGTGCAGTCGGTGGCATTCGCCGCCGAACGTGCCCGCTGGGAAGCCGGTGGCGCATAGCACCGGTGTGTCCTTCGGGTTGCTGGAGCAGCCCGAAGGGCACACCGGCGGCGCAGCCGCCTACACGACGGCGTCGGCCTCGATCTCGATGAGCAGGCTCTTGTCGATGAGGCTCGAAACCTCGAGGATGGTGGACGCCGGGCGGATCTCGCCGAACACCTCGCCGTGCACGAGTGCGGCCTCCTCCCATCGCGACATGTCGGTGAGATACATGCGCGTGCGGATCACGTCCCGCAGCGAGGCGCCCGCCTCGCCCAGCGCGGCCTCGATGGTCTCGAGCGCGGCGCGCGTCTGGTCGGCGAGAGTCTCGCCGGCGCCGGTGGTGCCGGACACGGCGATCTGGTTGCCGATGCGCACGGCGCGCGAGTAGCCGATCTTCGGCTCCCATTCGGAGCCGGACGAGATGTTCACACGGGTCATGGCACGGGATTCTGTCAGGCCGTCCCTGCGCGCCCGCGCTTGACTGCAATTAGCACGTATGTTCGACTGACTGCATGCGGTGGGCGGCACAGACTCTCGACGTCGACGACGGCGCGCTCCCGGGCCTCGAACGGGCCGGGCTCGTCCGCAGCGTCCGGACTCCCGACTTCGACGGCATCACCTTCCACGAAGTGCTGTGCAAGAGCGCGCTGAACAAGACGCCCGAGGCGTCCCAGCTACCGTTCCGCTTCACCGTCAACACCTTTCGCGGGTGTTCGCACGCCTGCCGGTACTGCTTCGCCCGGCCGACGCACGAGTACCTCGACCTCGATGCGGGCCGAGACTTCGACAGCCAGATCGTCGTCAAGACCAACGTCGCCGCGGTCCTGCGCCGCGAACTGGCCCGACGGTCGTGGAAGCGCGAACACGTCGCCCTCGGCACCAACACCGACCCCTACCAGCGGGCCGAGGGGCGCTACCGGCTCATGCCCGGCGTCATCCGGGCCCTCGCCGAATCCGGCACCCCGTTCTCCATCCTCACCAAGGGCACGTTGCTGCGCCGCGACCTGCCGTTGCTCACCCTGGCCGCCGGACAGGTCGACGTCGGGGTTGCGGTGTCGCTCGCGATCGGCGACCCCGAACTGCAACAGCAGATCGAGCCCGGCACGCCCACCCCGAAGGCGCGGCTGGACCTGATCCGCGCGATCAGCGACGCCGGCCTGCCCTGTCACGTCATGGTCGCGCCCGTCATCCCGTACCTCACCGACTCGAGCCGGCACCTCGACGACCTGCTCGGCGCGATCTCCGCCGCCGGGGCCACCGGCGTGACGGTGTTGCCGATGCACCTGCGCGGCTCCACCCGTGGCTGGTTCCTGTCGTGGCTGGGCCAGGAACATCCGGCTCTGATCCGGCGGTATCGGCGGATCTACGGCCGCGGCGCGTACGTCTCGCCGGAGTACGCGACGTGGCTGAAGGACCGAGTCGATCCGCTGGTGGCCCGCTACGGCCTCGGCCCGCGTGCCACCGAGCACCGGCGCCCGGTCGCGGTGTCGCCGCGACCGGGCGCAGAATCGGCGGATCCCACGTTGTTCTGAATCAGGTGGTTTCCGGGACGCGGTCGGCGACCTCGGCGTTCGTCTCCGCCGACGGAGCGGGACGGCGGCGCTGCCGGTAGATCCCGACCCCGATGACGACGGCAGCGAGGGCCGAGGACGTCAGCATCTGACTGCGGGTGCTCTCCAGCGCGACCATGCCGACGCACAGCGCGACGATCGCGGCAATGGTGACCCGGGTGAGATAAGGGAACAGCCACATCTTCGGCGACAGCTCCCGGCCCTGGGCCTCGAGGGACCGCCGCATACGCAGCTGCGATGCCGCGATGACCAGCCACACGAACAGGGCAATTGCGCCGGAGGAATTGACCAGGAACAGGAACACCGTCTCGGGGTAGAGGTAGTTCAAGCCCACGGTGAGGAATCCGACCACGGTGGAGACGAGAACCGCGTTGCGCGGCACACCGGACCGCCCGATGGTGGCCAGTGACGGCGGGGCGTCACCGCGGCGCGACAGGGAGAAGATCATCCGGCTGGCGGTGTACAGGCCCGAATTGAGGCACGAGAGCACCGACGTCAGCACGATGACGTCCATGATGGTCGCGGCCGCCGGGATGCCGTAGGAATCGATGACCGCCACATACGGGCTCAGTGCCACCGAGGCGTCGTCCCACGGCAGCAGGGTGACGACGACGGCGATCGAGCCGATGTAGAAGATCAGGATTCGCCACACGACCGACCGCACCGCCTTGCGCACCGCCTCGGCGGGGTTGGCGGACTCGCCGGCGGCGATGGTCGCGATCTCGGCTCCGAAGAACGAGAACACCACGACGAGGACGCCCGCGAGCACGGCACCCGTCCCGTTGGGGAAGAAGCCGCCGTGACCGGTCAGATTGCTCATTCCCGGCGCCTCGACGCCGGGCAGCAGGCCGCAGATCGCGAGGACGCCGAGCACCAGGAATGCGACGATCGCCGTCACCTTGATCGCGGCGAACCAGAACTCGAACTCGCCGAACGACTTCACCGACGCGATGTTGGTCAGCGTCAGCACGACCATCAGCGCCAGCGCCCACGTCCACTGAGGCACGCCGGGCATCCAGCGGTTCATGATGACCGCTCCGGCGGTCGCCTCGATGCCCAGCACGATGATCCAGAACCAGGCATAGAGCCATCCGATGGAGAAGCCGGCCCAGCGCCCGATGGCCCGGTCGGCGTACGCCGAGAACGACCCCGTCTGCGGATTCGCCGCCGCCATCTCGCCGAGCATGCGCATCACGAGCACGACGACGACTCCGGCGAGCGCGTAGGCGACCAGCACTCCCGGACCGGTCTCCCGGATCGCAGCGCCCGAGCCGACGAACAACCCTGCACCGATGACCCCCGCGATCGCGATCATCGACAGGTGCCGCTTCTGGAGCGTGTGCCTCAGTTCGGGCTCGGCACGGTTCGACATGGAAACCCCTTCACAACCAGGTTCGGTATCGAGTGTGATGTACCTCTCGACTGCCTGAGTCTGAGGTTCCCCGTCCGGCGTCGTAATAGACACATCGGCGAGCGAAAGGTTCCCAGCTTTGACGAAACGGCAGATGTACGCCGACGGCCTGGGGTTTTCCGGCGGGCCGACCGGCCGCGGACGGAACGACTTAACGGGAAGTTAACGGACGCCGTCCGGACAAATTCGGCATCTCGGCCGCCGGCAGGGCGCGGGCACCGCACCCGGCGGACCGGTGCGCGGCTATGTCGGCTCGACTCGCTCACGCGCCAGGATCCACCGGTTGATTCCGCCCTGCCTGCGGTACGACAACTCGTCCAGCGCCGCCATGGCGATCGCCAACCCGCGTCCCCGCTCGGCCAGCGCATCCGGCAGTTCGACCGTCCCCAGATCCACCCGGGCCGGCCGCCCCTCGTCGGTGAACTCGGCCTCGAGCCGCTCGGGCAGCGCACGCAGTCGCAGGCTCATCGGCACGGGCTGCCCGAGGGCGGCGTGCTCGATGATGTTCGCTGCGATCTCCGCGACGGCGATCTCGAAGGGGAAGCGATCCGCGTCCTCCACCCGGCCCGCGGACATCATCTCCTCGATCAGCGCGTGCACGTCGGTGAGCGTGTCGGCGCCCGTGACGGTCGTCAGGGTCCACGTTCGGGCGCCGGCATCAGTCGCCATCGAACGCATCCTCCGCGGAGTCGTACGCGCGTAGCACGCGATCGAGGCTCGTCAACGACAGCACGCTGCGCACCTGCGCGGTGGGGGCGGCCAACCGCAGATCCCCGCCCGCCTGCCGGGCGGCCTTGAGTCCCGACACGAGGGCGCCCAGGCCCGACGAATCGACGAACTCCGTCGCAGCCAGGTCGACGACGAGGCGGGCGGATCCACCGTCGACGAGGCCGTGCAGCTGCTCACGCAACCGTGGGGCCGCGACCATGTTCAGCCGGCCCTCGGGCCGGATCACCACGACATCGGCGGCGAGGGTGCGGGTTGCGAACTGGGTCATCGATTTCCTCCCGTATCGGGTCCGCGGTAGCGGACCGCCGGTATCACCACACTCAGGATCGCCAGGTCGAACAGCACCCAGAACAGGTTCACGCCCACCCCCAGCACCGAACTCGCGCCCAGATACAGCCGCACCACGCCCACAGCCGACGCGGCCACCAACAGGACCATGGCCGCGAGCTGGTACCGCACCGCGCCCCAGGGGAGTGTGCCGCGGCCCTGCCGCGTCTTCGGGGTCACCGCGAAGTCGAGCGGCTTGTGCAGATACACATTCCGAAAAGCGGTCCAGCACGCCTTGATCCACACCGGGAACAGCGCCAGGCTGTACTGCTGCCCCCGCCAGGTCGGGGTGCCACGACTGACGACGACGAACAGCAACTGGTTCAACAGCAGGAACGGGACGAGCCGCCCGAAGAAGTCCCAGCTGTAGGCCTGCACGGGGAGGATGCCGAAGATCAGATAGATCACCGGCGCGGCGATGTAGGCGAGGGCTGCGAAACCCGCGAGGTAACTCCACATCGTCGCCCAGTACATCAGCCGCTGGGGGATCGTCAGTCCTCGCTGCAGCAGCGGATTCTCGCGCAGCATCACCTGAATCGTCCCCTGCGCCCAGCGCAGCCGCTGAGTGAGCATCGTGCCGACGTCCTCGGGGGCGAGGCCGTGGGCGAGCACCTCGTGGTGATACGCCGATTTCCAGCCCATGCCGTGCAGGCGCATCGACGTCGCCATGTCCTCGGTCACCGAGATCGTCGCCAGCGCCAGCGTCGGCTCCGCCTCCTCGTCACGGTCGACGTCCACGGCCCGGACCATCGCCCGGATCGACTCGAGAGCGCCGAGCGGTGACCAGTCCCGGTCGGCGAGACGCGCGAGCGACGTCTCGTCGAGCAGCACCCCGTCCCCGCCCTCCACCGTCGTACCGAGCGCGGCGATCGCGTCGAGGTCGGCGCGGATCGACCCGACGTCCGCCTCGACCACCGCCCGCGCGGCAGCGTCGACGGTCTGCTGAAAGCGGTAGGTCACCTCTGCGAGGGGCCGGCCGTCGCGGACGGACGCCCTCGCCGTGCGCACGGCCTCGCGCACCGAATCGAGAGCCGCGACAACGTCCTTCCGGTCGGGGTCGACCTCGGCGCGGGTCCGGTCCAGCACTCTGCCCGCTGTGCGCAGGGCGCGCACCACGCCCTCCTCGACGGCCCGCACGTATCCGCTGATGCCGAGCTGCATCAGCGCTTCGCGGCGCAGGACGGCGTTCGAACCGCAGAAGAACGCGGCGTTCCAGCCGTCCTTGCCCTGCTGGATCGGACCGTAGAACAGCGGCGCCTGGCTCCCCAACGGATCGGCGTCCGGCACGTTGACGAAGTACTGCGGGGTCTGCACCAGGGCCATCCGCTCGTCCTCGAAGTAGCCGAGGGTGCGGTGCAGGATCTCCGGGTCGGGCACCTGGTCGGCGTCGAGGACGAGGATGAACTCGCCGTGCGTGTGCAGCAGGGCGTTGTTGAGGTTGCCTGCCTTGGCGTGGCGCGGCTTGTTCGTCCAACTCGCCGCGCGCGTCATGTAACGCACGCCGAGTTCCGCGGCGGCCCTTTCCAGTTCGGGGCGCTCCCCGTCGTCGAGAATCCACGTCTCGTGCGGGTACCGGATGCGCGACGCCGCCTCCGCCGTCGCGAGCACCAGCTCGACGGGCTCGTTGTAGGTGGTGACGAAGACGTCGACGGTGCGCCCCTCGGGCGGCGGCGGGGGAGCGGCGCGCCGCCGCCACCGCCACATCGTCAGACCGAACAGCATCGAGTCGATCAGGCTGTACGTCTCGGCGACGACGAGCGGCACCGCGATCCACCAGGCCGACCAGTTGACGGAGAACAGCCAGCGCCACACCACGTAGTTCACCCCGAGCAGCACCGAGGCGGCGATCAGGATCCGCAGGCCCGCCGAGGGGTAGCGATCCGCCGCGGCCGCACTCACGCGTCCTCGCAGCGACGCACCGCGACGACGGTGACGTCGTCCATCGGTGGACGGCCTCCGGCCAGTGCCCGCGCCGCCTCGATCAGGTCGTGCGGCGTCGCATGCCCGGCGACGAACCGGTACAGGGCTTGCCGGTCGCTGTGCTCGTCGAGCAGGTCGAGCAGCCCGTCGGAGCAGATCACCAGCGTGTCGCCCGGTTCGAGGTGCGTGCACTGTGCCTGCCACGTCGACTCGCGGAGCACCCCGACGGGCAGTCCGGTGCCGGCCAGCGGCGCCACGGAACCGTCCACGCGGCGGATCGCGGCCAGCCCGTGCCCGGCATCGACGTAGTCCACCGAGCCGGTGGCGAACTCGACGGCGGCATGGAACACGGTGACGAACGTGCCGGTGTGTTCGCAGTCGTCGGCGAGGTTCTCGGCGGCGGCGGTCAGTGCGGCGCCCGTGTCCAGCACGCTGCACGTCGCGGCGTGACTGAACCGTTCCATCACCCGGGACGCGCCGCGGAACGTGGAGCGCACCGCCGAGGACAGGATGGCAGCGCCGAGGCCCTTGCCCATCACGTCGGCGACGGTGACGACCAGTCCGCCGCGCAGCGGATAGTGGTCGTAGAAGTCGCCGCCGACGACGAACGCCGGAATGCACACCGCCCGCACCTCGTAGCCGGGCAGGCCGGTCAGGGGCCGCGGCAGCAGCTGGGCCTGCATCGCGGCGGCACGGTCGAGTTCGTCGGCGCGCTGCAGTTCCCGCTGCGCCCAGTCGGCGAGTTCGGCGAAGGCGACGAGCTGGTCGGGGTCGAGGGTCCGTGGCTCGGTGTCGTAGATGAAGAACGTGCCGACCGGATGACCCGCGGGACCGTACAGCGGGTAGCCCGCGTAGAAACGGACACCGTCGTCGCCGCCGACACCGGGAAGTCCGGCGAACAGGGGGTCCGCGGAGGCGTCCTCCACGATCAGCGTCGGATCGTCGGGGTGGTGGTAGGTGCGGACGATCGTGGTCTTGCAGATGCTCTCCTCGCGCGGCACCTGCACGAGGTCGAGCCCTTGAAGGGACTTGAACCAGAGCCGGTCCCGGTCGAGCAGCGCCACGCTCGCCATGGGCACCCCGAACACGTGCCGGGCCATGCGGGTGATCTGCTCGAACCGGTCTTCGCGGGGGGTGTCGAGGACCTCGAGTCGTTCGAGGTCGCGCACGCGCTCGTCCTCGAGGTCGTCGGGGAGCTGCGAGGTGTCGGTCGTCATGTCAGCGCTGCCCCCGTTGCAGGGCTTCCGCCAGCGCGGCAGCCGATTCCGGGGTGCTCGCCAGCCGCCAGTCGGTTTCCTTGTCGTGATCGAACCAGACGAACGCCGCGACGTCCGTGCGGTCGTCGAGGAACGCGACGAGATCGGCGACCCAGTCCGGCTTCGACCCGCCGACGTCGGTGCTACCCACCTCGGTGACCACGATCGGCTTGTCCGGCGCGATCCGGCCGAGCTCGTCGAGTGTGTTCTCGAACAGCCCCTGCGGCGACGTCCACCGACTCCACGACTGCGTCGTTCCCCAGTTGTAGCCGTCGACGCCCACGACGTCGACATACTCGGGCCCCGGGTACAGATCCGCGATCCGGCTGCTGCCCTCGAACGAGACGTTCGGCGCCCACACCCATTTCACGTTGGCTACCCCCTTCGACGTGAACAACCGGTGCACGTGCCGCCACGCGGCGACGTAGTCGTGCGGTGGTGTCCCCCCGGCCGGACTCCACGGATACCAGTTCCCGTTCGGCTCGTGTGCGAAACGCAGGTAGACGGTCGAACCCCATGCGGCGAGCTCGTCCGCCCAGCGGTAGAGGTAGTCGTCGTGCACGCCCTCGGCGATCGACGTCATCGTGAATTCGGTGCTTTCGTACCGTCCGTCGCCGAGCCAGCGCCAGGGCTCCCACGTGACGATCGGGTCGGCACCGAGCCGCCGGACCGCCGAGAGCCCGGCGATCGGTGGCGGCGAGGCGAAGTCGGAGAACGACAGCACCACGGTCGGGGGAGTGCCTGCGAGGTCGGCGACCCGTTCGAACTCGTCGACGGCGGTCGGGCCACCGGGTGTGCTCACGCCGAATCGCAGGCACGCGCCGACCGGCTCGTGCAGCGGTGTGACCACCACGTCGCAGTCGACGGTCGGCACACATCCCACGGCCGTCGACACCGCGACGGCGAGACCCGCCGCGACCGCCGCCGGCCGCGCATGTCCGTTTCCCACCGTTCCACCCTCGCATCCCGGACGAACCGCCGCCGGGTTTGCGGCAGTTCGCCCGGGACGGAGGCGTCGATGCCGGAGTCCCCGATCCGGGCAGCCACGTGCCGTGCCGGGTGCAACACGATGCAACGCTGGCCGCACCCCCCTCCGGTGCGGTGTGCTCTGAATCACAAGCCGTTCAGGACGAGGAGCATGCAATGACCGACACATTGACCCCACCCGACGCCGCGCTCGCCGGACCGCAGGAGCGGGTCGACGCGTGGCTGGCCGACTTCGAGGCCGCCCTGGCCGCGCGGGACGTCGAGGCCGCCGCGGGCATGTTCGCCACCGACAGTTTCTGGCGTGACCTGGTCGCCTTCACCTGGAACCTCAAGACCGTCGAGGGTCGGGAGGGCGTCGCCGACATGCTCCGCGCCCGCCTGCACGACGCCGACCCCAGTGGATTCCGCACCACCGAGCCGCCGACCGAGGACGGCGGGGTCGTCAGCGCCTGGATCGCGTTCGAGACCGCGGTCGGCCGCGGCGTCGGGCATCTGCGGCTGAAGGACGAGGGCGCCTGGACCCTGCTCACCACGATGCAGGAGCTCAAGGAACACGAGGAGAGCAAGGGTGTCCGTCGGCCCAAGGGTGTGCAGCACGGTGCGGACCGCAACCGCGTCACCTGGTCCGAGAAGCGTGAGGCGGAGGAGCGCGAACTCGGCTACACCACTCAGCCGTACGTCGTGATCGTCGGCGGCGGGCAGGGCGGCATCGCTCTCGGCGCCCGCCTGCGCCAGCTCGGCGTGCCCGCGCTCGTGCTCGACAAGCACGACCGGCCCGGCGACCAGTGGCGTGGCCGCTACAAGTCGCTGTGCCTGCACGATCCCGTCTGGTACGACCACCTGCCGTACATGCCGTTCCCCGAGAACTGGCCGGTGTTCGCGCCGAAGGACAAGATCGGTGACTGGCTCGAGATGTACACCAAGGTCATGGAGGTGCCGTACTGGTCCAAGACCACGTGCACCTCGGCGTCCTACGACGAGGCGACCGGCGAGTGGACGGTGAACGTGGTCCGCGACGGCGAACCCGTCGTGCTGAAGCCGAAGCAGCTGGTGCTCGCGACCGGCATGTCCGGCAAGCCCAACATTCCCACCTTCCCCGGCATGGACAGGTTCCGCGGCGACCAGCACCACTCCAGTCAGCACCCCGGGCCGGACGCCTACGCGGGCAAGAAGGCCGTCGTGATCGGCGCAAACAACTCCGCCCACGACATCTGCGCCGCCTTGTGGGAGGTCGGCGCCGACGTGACGATGGTGCAGCGCTCGTCGACCCACATCGTCAAGTCCGACTCCCTCATGGACCTCGGTCTCGGTGACCTGTACTCCGAGCGGGCCCTGGCCGCGGGGATGACGACGGCCAAGGCCGACCTGACGTTCGCGTCACTGCCGTACCGGATCATGCACGAGTTCCAGATCCCCATCTACAACGCGATCCGCGAACGTGACGCCGACTTCTACGCCCGCCTCGAGAAGGCCGGCTTCATGCTCGACTTCGGTGACGACGGCTCCGGGCTCTTCATGAAGTACCTGCGCCGCGGATCCGGCTACTACATCGACGTCGGAGCCGCCGAACTCGTCGCCGACGGCGAGATCAAGCTCGCCCACGGCGGCGTCCGCGAGCTCACCGAGAACAGCGTGATCCTCGAGGACGGCACCGAGCTCGAGGCGGATCTGGTGGTCTACGCCACCGGCTACGGTTCGATGAACGGCTGGGCGGCGGACCTGATCGGCCAGGACGTCGCGGACAAGGTCGGCAAGTGCTGGGGACTCGGTTCCGACACCACCAAGGACCCCGGCCCGTGGGAGGGCGAGCAGCGCAACATGTGGAAGCCCACCCAGCAGGAGGGGCTGTGGTTCCACGGCGGCAACCTGCACCAGTCGCGGCACTACTCGCTGTACCTGGCGCTGCAGCTCAAGGCCCGGCACGAGGGGATCCCGACGCCGGTGTACGGGCTGCAGGAGGTTCACCACCTGAGCTGATCCGGGGCACTGTCGAGCCGCCGGCGTCCACGAGACGTCGGCGGCTCGCCGTCCCTGTCGTGCCGTGTCGGGTCTCGCGCCTCAGGCGTAGTGCCGTAGGACGAACTCCGTCAGTCCCTTGCGGATCGTCTTGATCGCGTGCTTCTGCCCCTGCTTGAGCATGAAGCCCGGTACCGGGATCTTCGGATCGGTGGACATCGTCACCCGCACACGTGTCCCACTCTCGGTGCGTGTCAGGCGGTACTCGCCGTCCTGGGAGTGCTGCATCTCGCTCTCGAGCAGCGTCCACGAGGTGGACTCCTCGGTCCACTCGTGCTCGATCACCTGGGTGTCCGAGATGCCGAACAAGGCGAGTGTCATGCGTACCACGCGAGGCCGGCCGTCGTCGTGCCAGGATTCGACCCGGACGTCCTTGTGGGAGGACGACCACTCCGGGATGCGCTCGATGTCGGTCAACGCGCGCATCACCTGCTCGGGCGTCGCCTCGATCTCGAACTCGTCTGACACCGATGCGGCCATGTTTCTTCCACTCCTTCGTCGACTTCCGTGCCGGGAATCGGGATACCCGCGTCGCAAATCCCCGACACGTGCTCGACGAACCAGCCTCCCGGATCGCTCCCGATGGTGACATAGATCATAATTGGGCCGTACTCTGGTCCAATGAGGCACGTGACCACCGGACCCCGGGACCTGCAGGTCGCCGTGGGCGACACCATCGAACTGCACCTGCAGGAGAACACCTCCCGCGATTACACCTGGTGCCCGACCCACATCGGCAAGGGCCTGCTGCTCAGCGACGTGCGATTCGTGCCGTCCCGGAACCCGTTGCCGGGAGCCGGCAGCGAACGCATCCTCTATCTGCGCGCCAAGCGGGCCGGGACCTGGCCGGTGTCGCTGCAGTTGCAGCGTGCCGAGCACGTGCCGGCCGACGAGCGACGCATGACGGTCACTGTGACCTGACCGGACCTGTCGCGGCGACGCCGGATGCGCCGGGCTCGGCCGCGTGCCGGTATCGCGCCAGATGGCGGCAGGCCCACCGGTGCACGGCAAGGTGGTCACCAGTCGCGGTCAGTCGCACGAGTGCCTGGGTCCGATCGAGCAGCTGTGCGTGCAACACGCGTTCGAGCGCCGCCACCTGCCGGGCGTCGCCGCCCGACGCGATCCGCGAGACGCACCGGCTCAGCCTCGTGGCCCGCGCCGACGGCCGGCCCGGCGCGGCGCCGCATTTCCGTAGCGCATGCTCGACCGCGGCCCGATAGCCGCGCGAGTGCTCGAGATCGTCCGCGATCTCTTGCAGCGTCACCGGGTCGGCCGTGCGCGACCGGCGCGCCTCCAGAATCTCGGTCCGGGTTCGCGTCAGCTGCAGTACCGCCTCGAGGTGGGCGGTCGACGTGCTCACATGCATGGTTCTTCCTCGTTCGACCGGAATGCCACGGTCGAGTACACCTCCGCCGTCTTAGCGGTCACTTAGCGCCGATGCGCCACTCTCCGAGCATTACCCGTCCTCTCGGGGGTCTACGCTGGAAGCCGTCCGGTCGCACAGGAGGCGAACGACATGACAGGCCGCATCGTGCACTTCGAGTTGCCCTACGACGACGGTGACCGCGCCCGGTCCTTCTACCGCGACGCGTTCGGCTGGTCCCTCTCGGACGTTCCCGGCATGGACTACACCCTCGTCACCACCGGTCCCGTCGACCAGACCGGCACCTCCACCGAACCCGGGTACATCAACGGTGGCATGTTCCGGCGCCACGAGTTGAAGAGTCCCGTCGTGACCGTCGACGTCACGGACATCGACGCCGCGCTGCAGAAGATCGAATCGCTCGGCGGGAAGACGATTTCTGCCCGAATGCCCGTCGGCGACATGGGATTCACGGCGTACTTCTCCGACACCGAGGGGAACGTGATCGGGTTGTGGGAGTCGAGGCACGACTCGTAGCAGCCCCGCCGGGGCTTTCGACACCGATCGTGACTGCACCCTGCGAGGAGGGCCGGCGCGTGATCGACGCCGCCCGGACGCCGGACGCACAGCGGTTCACGGTGACCCGCGCCTGGCCAGGATCACGGACGCGGTCGTAGCGACCGCCCGGTCGTGGTGGTCGGTCAAGGCGACGAGGACCTCCCGCGCCGCAGGGCCGGGAATCTCGGCGAGGGCCTGCGTGACACGCAGTCGTGCCGGTGCGTCGAGCGTGCCGTCGAGTACCTCCTGCACGGCTCGGACGACGTCGACCGTGGACACCGGCGCGGCGGCCAGCATGCCCAGAACCTCGGCGGCTTCGACGTCGGCCCGGCCCTCGACGACCATCTCCAGCAGAATCGGCACGGCCTCCCCGGCACCCCGGGAGCCGAGCGCCACGGCCGCGCGGTCGCGCACGGTGGCGTCGCTGTCGTCGAGAGCCTTCGTCAGCAGCGCGGTCGCGTCCGGGAGGTGCATCTCCGCGACAGCGACGATCGCCCGCCGCCGGACCTCGACCTCCGGCGAGTCCAACCCGGCAGCCAACTCCGCCAGCCCCGCAGCCCCGGCCCTCGCCAACGACCAGCGCAGCGCCCCGGCGACGTAGGGGTCGTCCTCCGCGAGTGTTGCCTCGGCCAGGGCCTCGACGGGCAGCGCCGCGTTCTCGTGCTGCGACAGGACGGCCTGCTGACGGTGGGACCCGGACTCCGATTCGAACGCGTGCAGCAGTGTGACGATGCGCAGGACGTCCTCCCACGCCTCCGGCGCGGCCGAATCGACCCGCTCGAGTCGCGCAAGCAGTTCGGTCTCGGCGGCGATCCGCGCCCGGGTGTGCCGGATCAGGTCGTGCACCAACTGGGCCGGGGCGAAGTCGAGTTCGTCCAGCGCGCGTTTGGTTTCGTGCAGTGACAGGCCAAGACTCCTGAGACTCTCCACATGGAAGAGGCGACGGATGTCGTCGGTGGTGTACTCGCGGTAGCCGCCGGATGTGCGGCCCGACGGCGTCACCAGACCCAAGGCGTCGTAGTGACGCAGCATGCGGGTGCTGACACCGGAACGTCGCGAGACCTCACCGATCAACATCACATCACTTCCCGGTCCGGTGCGGTGGCGGCGACACGTTTCGCCAGCTCCAGCGACAGTGTGAACCCGCTGTCGGGATCGAGGCGGAGCCGTTCGGTGGCTTCGGCGTGCGCCCGGACGCCTGGGTCGGAACTCGCCATGGCAGCCTCCAGGACCGGCACGGCAGCCTCGTCGAGAGCTGCCAACGCGCGACTGAGGCTGAGCTGCAGGTCGTGGTCGCCTCGTCCGAGTGCGATCCCCAGAGCCGCGGCGAGCCGGCTCTCGCTACCGGCCGGCACGAGCGCGACAGCCGCTCGCCAGGCGCTGCGAGCGATGTCGTCGTCCCCGTCGTGCAGCATCGTCGACACCGCAGGCCAGGCGCCCGGGTCGCCGATCTTGGACAGCGTGTGCAGGGCCTGACTGCGGGCCTGCGTGGTGCCGGACTCGAGTTCCTCGAGCAGTCTCGGCACGGTGACGTCGGCCGGGAGCCGGCACAGTGCCCACGTCAGCATGTCGCGGACGAAGAAGTCCGGTTCGACGCCGCACCGGCCGACGAGGATGGTCGTGAGCCGCTCGTCGGCGACGGTGCCGGCCTCGAGCGCCGCCCGTAGCCGGGTCGCCGGATCGTCACCGGCGAGGGCATCGATAAGGCGAGCATCCGGCTCACCGTGGCTGGGTGCATTCATGGGAAACACCTCCTTCGCCGACCATTCGAGCGCTTGTCACAGTGTGAAGGTCAAGACGCGTGCTCGCCGGGGAGCATCTCCCTCGGCCGCATCCGTCGTGCGTGGGAAGCACTGTGCGTGGGGTGCACTGTGCGTGGGGTGCACTGTGCGTGGGGTGCACTGTGCGTGGGGCCGTCCGGCCCCGGTCACGGCTCGTTCACGCGGCGTGCCAGGTGGCGGTACCCGACTGCAGGGTGATGCTTGCCCCGTCGATAGTGACCGTGGCCGTGACGGTGCCTGCTCCGGTCTGTGCCGGCAGCAGGTCGGTGAAGGCCTCGACGGTGCCGGAGGCGCCGGTCGTCTCGTTGCGCCAGTGCACCGTGCACGGGCAGTAGTCGAAGTCCATGGTCCACCCACGCAGCGGCGGAGTGCTCGGGTCGGTGCGCACGTACACAACCGCGTCGATGAAGGGAGTGATGTTGCCGGCCGAGCCGGTGTTGTCGGTGAAGATGCCCGGAATATCGTGCAGACCAACGGTGGGGGTGAACGTTGCCGCTGATGCGGTCGGGGCGGTGAGCACCGTCAGCCCGGTCGCGGCGGCGATCGTCACGGCGACGGCGGCAAGGCGGCGCAGCGACGTGCACAGCGGAGGTCGTGTCAGCATCGTGAGGTCCTGTCTTCGGGGTGAGTATCTGCATGCCGGGCAGGTACAGCTTCGGATGGGCTGGACGGGCGCTCGAGACCGGGCGGGGTGTTGTCGCATCGCCACTTCGCCGTGGGTCCTGGTCAGTCGACGCTGCCGGTAGCGATCGGGTTTTACGCCCATACCTCGCGAACGTGCTGGCCCAGGGCGGGAAGCGGACTCAGTCGGATCAGCGGGTTCGTCTGCCCGCCCGGGATGTACTGGATGCAATTGGCGGTCTGCCCGTGAAAGGACTGGCATTCGATCCGGAGTCCGGTGCCGTACGGGCTGAGGATCAGTGCTTTGTGCGCGTTCTCGCCGAACGCGCCGGGATCGAACGGGGTGACGAAGAACCCGGTCGCGTCGTAGGGTGGAGCGCCGTCCCGTGCGAAAGCGATCGCAGGTGCAATCACCATGGTGGCGGCCACGGCCGCGGTTGGTGCCGCCAGTATGCGTCCGATCACGGCAGAGATCCCTTCGTCCGGCATCGGTCCCACTCGTTTCATGATCGAGAAGGGTCGGTCCGGCGTTACGTGGGTCCGGTGAGGACGGCACCGCGCTGGAAGTCCTTGTGACACAACGCTCGCGGTATGCGAGGTGCCGGCCTGCCGGATTCGAGGATCGGTGCCCTGAAGCGTTGTCGCAGTGCTGAGGGGCGAGCTGACCGGTGAGACGGAGCGCGACAGTCACGCCACGTCGACATTGCTCTCACTCGCCGTATGCGCCCAGCGGCCGGTAACGGTGGCCCTCCGGTATTCGATGAAGCAGATCGGGTAATTCGTACATTCCGGGAAGGGTGTTTCATGCTGCGCAAGCTCCTCGTTGTCACCGCGGTGACTGCCGCATTCGGAATCGGTTCGGCGGGTACCGCTGCCGCAGACGGCGTCCTGCCTCCTCCCGATCGCGCCCTGATGTGCAAGTGGGATCGCTTCTCGCCGGATTGCATCGCGTTGTGGTTGGCAGGCGTGGCCACCGGTTCGGTCGAGTCCGGCTCTGCCCGGGACTGACCTGCCCCGGGTTGGGCGCCACATCCCGGCATGGAGCTGACGGTCCGTTTCCGGGCCATCGGCTCCGGGATCGAAAGACCGCCATGGACCGTGTCGTCGGATTCTGACGGGACTGTGCGAGTTCGACGACCGGGCAGTTCGTTCGTAGTGGCGCCACCGGGCCCGGTAGGTGGCCGCAGCAGTCCCGGCCAGTGTCCGCCTGCGCAGTAGGTACTTCGGTCGTGCGGAATACAGCCGGCCTGCCGGGACGGTCCGAGCGTCCCGATCCTCGCGGCAATTCCTGTTCAATGGGCGCTATGGCCGGTCATCTGTTCGTGACCCGCGGAGATCTCACGCACTTGAAATGCAACGCGGTGCTCGTACCGTGTGATTCGAACTGGGAAGTGATCTGGGAGCATTGGTCGGCGCTGCTTCCTGAGGATCAATTCGAGCCCTCCTATTGGGGCCGGCGGTGGAACGGTGGAACCCGAGGCCGGACCGCCGACGTCTGGACACTCGACGAGCGCAGGATCTGCCTTGTCGTCACGGCGGACGGACGAGACGACGCGGACTGGGTGGCCGCAGGCGTCACCGAAGCCGTCGAGCGGTTGGCGACCGACCGGCGACTCGTCGCGGGCCGCGTCAAACCGCTGATCGCGCTTCCGCTGGTCGGCACGGGCGCAGGCGGTTTCGAGTATCGCCGTGGCGCCCTGATCCGTGCACTGCTTCCTGCCCTACGCAAAGTGGCTCGTCGGGCCGATGTGGACGTGGCCTTGGTGCTGTGGGACGACCGCGATCATGTCGCCATCCAGGGCCAGAGATCCGGCACGGACTGGGAGGGCTTCGCTACCGATGAACTCCGGGTTGCGGATGAACTCGGAGCGCGAGCGGCCCGTCAGGAACTGTCCCTGTTCCTCGGCTCCGGTGTCAATGTTCCGTTGGGCCTGCCCGATTGGAAGGGACTGCTCGAAGAGATTGCCGGCGAAGAACTCTCGTACTACACGCCGGAGAAGGCACCGGCCATTGCCCAAGAGATCGAAGGGAGAATCGGCCGAGGCCCCTTGGAGGCCGAAATCATGAGAAGGGTGGCCGTTTCCGCGTGCGCGCCGGCGCACCTCCTGCTTGCCGGCCTCTCGGTCCGGCAGAATGTGACCACCAACTACGACGCAGCGTACGAACTGGCCTTCGGCGGAAGCATCGGGTCGGCCGGCTATCGAGTCATGACCCGTCAGATCGCCGATCAGCCCGTCCCATGGCTGTTGAAGCTCCACGGCGACGTGCGACGCCCATCGTCGATCGTCGTGACCGAGAACGACTATCGGAGACTGGAGACCCACCACAGCGCCACACTCGCAGTGGTGGAGTCCCTGTTGATGACGAGTCACCTGGTTCTCGTCGGCTACAGCCTGGCGGATCAGGATTTTGCCGACGCAGTGGATCGCGTGCGCCGGGTCCGGTCCCTGGCTGGAGCGGGCGGCGAGCGCACTCTGGCCACGGTGCTCGCCCTTCATCCCGATTCCGTCTCCACTGACCAGGGATTCACCACGGTCCCGATGTCGTCTACGGGCGGCGCCCGAGATGCCGCCCGCCGGCTCGAGGTCTTCCTCGACCGGATGTCGTGGGCGGCCGCTCGACACAGCAGTCGGTCGGATGCGTACCTGCTCGATCCCGACTACGCCGATCTGTTCGAGGACGACCACCCGTCCGTACGTTTGCGTGAGGTGCTCGAGTCGCTCGTCGCGCTGCCGGCGAACGACCCCGCTCGAAGGTCCAGCGGTTGGAAAAGAGTCGAAGAGATGCTGACGGACTTGGGAGGACGGCCTCGGGTCGCCGAACAGCGGTGAGGACCGCTCGCCTGTTCGACACATCGGTACGGCCACATTGGCTGGGCACTCAGCGCGTGGTCGACGCCTCAGGTTCGCCAATCATCTCCGCGGACCTCTCACCCTCCTCCGCCTTCGTACCTCACTCCGGGGCCTGCCTCCGCGTATCCCGCGCTCCGGTCGGGACCGCCTCGACCGCTGCTCGCAGTTCACCGAACCCCGCCCGGATCGGGTGCACCCGCTGTAGCAGCGCTGCGAGTGATATCCGCTTCTCCTCGCCGACCGTCTCGTCGAGCCGGTGGGCGCTCGTCACATAGAACTCCCACTGACCGACGTCGAGCGGGTCGGCGGTTGCCCTGTCCCGACGCGCGAACAGACAGAACACGTACACGTCGGCCTGGCGTCACCGGTCCGGGGAATAGGTGTTGGTCCGCGACACTCTCACGCAGCTCTCGTCGGGACTGGTCCGAACTGACAGAATCCGTTCCCGTCGCGGCGACCGCCGTCGCATCCGAGTGTCCGAGGAGCCTCATGTCGAGTCGCGCAGTGAATCTCAGCGTCCTGTCGGTCGCCGCGATCGCGACCCTTGCAGGATGCGCGCAGACCCAGGACGGGCAGCCGGTGGCCGAACCGACCACCGCGACATCCCGCCAGGCGCCCACCGGCGGGTCCGTGGCGGCCACGACGGCAGACGAGAAACCGTGCGATCCGGCCGTCGACCTGGACGCCCCCGAGGTCTTCGCGGTGATCGAGCAGCTTCCCCCGCCGCAGCAGATCCCCGACGCGACGTGGCTGCGGGCGTACAACGGCAACTACAACCGCTGCAGCGACCTCAGCTACGCGCAGGTCGGCATCGTCGGAGCGACCGGGTCGTCACCGACCCACCTGCTGCTGTTCCACCGCGGCGAGTACGTCGGCACGGCCACGCCGTGCGCACTGAACCCGGCGGTCGTCGCCACGGCCTTCGACTCGCTCGACGTCGAATACAACTACCCGCGCGAGGGCGAGCCGAACGCGGCCGCCACCGGCTTCGCGGAGTTGACGTTCACGTGGTCGGGCGGCGAGGTCGTCACCGACGGGCGGTTGCCGGACGAATACCTGGAGTCGACGGGCTGCGACGCGATGCGGTGACGCCGCCGGACGTATCGATTGCCGCGGGCTCGGCGCGAATATCGGTACGATCACGGCAAGTTCGGGAATCCGCCCCCAGGGACCCCGGCGGAATCGACAAGGCGGACACGATGGCAGTCGCTCCCATCCCTGTGGACCAGCGCGTGATCGGTATCGATTCGCGGCGCTTCGCCTCGATCGAGAAGGCGCTCGTGGAGTTGATCACCAACAGCGACGACAGCTACTCCCGTCTGGGCAACGGCGGCGCTGCCGCCGCGGCCCGCATCGACATCGCCTACGAGCGCCACCAGTCGGGTGCGGTCCTGCAGGTCACCGACCACGCCGAAGGGATGCCGTTCGAGCAGGCCGCCCGCATCCTGGCGTACGGGGGCGCGCACAGCCCGCTCTCGCGCGGCGAAGGACACGGCCGCGGCTACTTCGGCCGCGGCCTCGAGCAGGCCGTCTTCGGGGTCGGCGTCGGGACGATCGAGACCGTCAGGGACGGCCGGCTCATCCGCATCGACCTGTTCCGCGGTGAGAACGGGGCTATCTGTACGACGACCACGGGGGCGACCGGCCTGCCACGGACGACGACCGGGAACGCCTCGGCATCGGCGGTAACGGCACCCGGGTGACCTTGGTCGTCGAGAACCCGCACGTGGTCATCTCCCGGTTCCAGACCGTGGTGCAGGCACTGTCCGACAACGTGTACCTGCAGGAGGTGCTGTCGCGGCGCACCGTGGAAGTGGTGCACGTCGCCGGACTGCGCGAGATCCAGCGCAGCGGCCGAGTGCTCTTCGACGAACCCCCGGCGGTCGTCCTGATCGGTCCCGAGGCGCCCGGCAGCTTCGCCTACGACGGCACCGAACACACCTTCACCCTCACCGTGAAGCGGGCCAAAGGCGTCGAGCTGACGATGTCGGGCGACGAGCGCACCATCGGTCTCCGTTCTACTACCGCCGGCCCGGCCACCCGTTCCACGTCACCCTGGAGGTCGACACCGAGCGCCTGCCCGGCGACGACCGGCTGACGATCTCGTACACGCTGCCCGACTCGCTGCGGATCGACCCACGGCCCACCGAGATCGCCGTGGAGCAGAAGACCGGTGCGCAGCGACTGGAATGGACCGTCGTCGGCGACACGCCCGGGGAGCGCGGCGAGATCATGGTGCGGTCCGGAGCGTTCTGGGCGTGGTGCGAGATCGTCGTCGCCGAGGACGCGCCGTCGCCACATCATGTCCCGCGGCTGCACCCGGCGCCGCCTCGTCCGGCGCAGCGCCACCGGGCGCCGCGGGACCACGGCGAGGACATGTTCGTCGGGTACGACCTGCGATATCTCGGGGACGACGCTGGACGTGCCGTGTACGACCCCGAGCACCGCACGATTCTCATCAATACCGGCGATCCCACCGTGCAGCTGTACCTCGACGGCCGGGGCCGGTTCCGGGACGCGGCGCGGCTGCTGCTGGCCGAGTTGTTCCTCGATGTGATCGCCGGCGAACTCGCACGACGATCCCTCGAGAACAGGGGCCTGCAGGACGACGTCCACGCCTACACTGCGACCAAGCAGAAGATCGTCCGCCGCTACGGCGCGCAGATCCACAAGTCGTTCAGCTGACCGGGATTCGGGGTGGTGCCGTGACGAACGCCCGCGGGTCGGTGGGGAGTCCTTCGCCGGACGCGATGCTCGACGTTGCGTTCGCGGAGGCCCGGCTGGGTCTCGCCGAGGGCGGCATCCCGATCGGTGCGGCCCTGTTCGCCGCGGACGGGACGCTGCTCGGGCGCGGCCACAACCGGCGCGTGCAGGAGGACGATCCGTCGCTGCACGCCGAGATCGCCGCCTTCCGGGCGGCGGGCCGCCGACGCGACTACCGTTCGACGATCATGGTGACGACGTTGTCGCCGTGCTGGTACTGCAGTGGCCTGATCCGGCAGTTCGGGATCGGTGCGGTGGTGATCGGGGAGAGCGTCACCTTCACCGGCGGCCACGACTGGCTCGCCGAGCACGGCGTCGAGGTGACGGTCCTCGACGATCGACGCTGCATCGACATGATGGCCACGTTCGTCGCCGAGCACCCGGACCTGTGGCACGAGGACATCGGCGCCGCACCCTCCGGGTAGGGGCGCTCACCGGGCCGGCGGTGGGGGAGCGGCCGGCGCACAGCCCTCCGCCGTGATGCGGGCCAGTGCCGCGACGAAGTCGGTGGGGGTGCGGGACGCCGCGAGCGCGCGCCGCTGACGTCGCGCGCCGTTGCCCCGGCGCAGGATCCGCCGCACGGACGCGCGGGTGGACGTGAAGTCGCCGGTCTCCTCGAGGCCGGGTCGCACGTGTGCGAGCAGCGAACCCAGTAGCCGGGCGGCAGGAACGGGCCGTTGCGTCAGCGGATCCATCCCGTATCCGTCGATGCCCTCGTGGGCGGCACGCCAGCACGCGGCCTCGAGCCGCTCGGCCTCGAGCCGCGGTGCCGGGTCCCCGCGGTGGACCGCGGTGAGTGCGGTGGCCACGAGCCCACGGACGAGTGCGGCGGCCGTGACGGTTTCCTCGATCGTGGCGGGCACGTCGCAGACCCGGATCTCGAGGGTGGGCAGGTGCGGCGAGAGCCGGATGTCCCAGTAGACCATCGCGGGGTCGAGGAGGACCCCGGCGTCGAGCATCATGGCGACGACGTCGTCGTAGTGCCGAGCCGACCGGAAGAGCGGCGGCGGCCCGCCGCTGGCCCAGCGCCCCCACTGGATGTGACGCCAGCTCGCGTAGCCGGTGTCGGCGCCGGCCGTGACGGACGAGTTCGCCGTGAGCGCGAGCAGTGCCGGCAGCCACGGCCGCAGGTGGTTGCTGACCTGCACCGCCACCTCGCGATCGGGAACGCCGATGTGGACGTGGCAGCCGCAGATCACCTGGTCGGTGACTGCCCCGAAGTGCCGGGCCATCCGCCGGTACCGGGCGGCGTCGGTGAGCGCCCCCGGCGGGGTGGTGTCCAGCGGAGGTACGGCCGTCGCGAGCAGGCGGGATCCGGCGGCCGCGGCGGCTGCCGCTGCCACCCCGCGCGAGGCACGCAGTTCTTGCCGCAGCTCGTCGATCCGTGTGCAGACCGAGGTGGCGGTCTCGACTTGGCAGCGTGACAGTTCGAGCTGAAGGTCGAGCCCGGTGTCGCGGGCACCGGCCACGACGTCCGCGCTGTTCAGCCGGGGCCGGCCGGAGTCGGCGTCGACGAGCAGCAACTCCTCCTCGACTCCCATGGTCAGCACCCGGAGGTGGTCGCGGTCGGTTCCGGCACGTCGCGGCAGCGTGGACGTCATTGTCGCCTCCCACCGGGCCGGTCGAAACAGCTCGGCCGGACCGTGGCTCCAGCCTTGCACGTGACCCGGGCGGGCGGGAAGGAATCGGGACCGGAATCAGGCGGCGCCGACGGAGTGGAGTCCACGTGCCCACTGCTGCAGCGGCCTATCCCCGACGGCGATCGCGAGGGATTCGAGGGTGTGGATACGGTCGGCTAGCTGGCCCGCGAGGACGTGTTCGAGGGCGACGACGCTGCGCCTGTCCGCCGACGCGGCGATGGCGGCGATGCAGTCGCTCAGCCGCGCTGCATGGGACGACGACACGGTCGCAGACGAAGTGCGCGAATCCAGAATTCGCTCGAGCGCGTCGCATCGTTCGGAGACGTGACGGATGTCCGCTTCGATGTGCCGCTTCGCCCTCGGATGCATGCTGTGCTCGTAGCGAATCTCGAGGATCTGCAATTGTGTGCGCACCAACTGGTGTACGGCCCGAATCTGGTCGTCCAGTGAGGTTTTCTCAGTAAGTTGATCTTGCCGGGACGGCGTCAGGCC
>NZ_JAUIZP010000024.1:0-104429 GCF_041414735.1 Rhodococcus sp. GXMU-t2271 | reverse complement strand
CCCCGCTGCTGCAGCGGCTTGACAGCAAACATAGGGACACCCCCCACGCCTTCGACGCCGACGGCTGGTTGCGCACCGCGGATCTCGGGGAGATCGACGCGGACGGGTACCTACGGCTGGTGGGGCGCAAGAAGGACATCCTGATCACCGCGCCGGGAAAGAACGTCGTCCCCACCCTCGTGGAGAACGCAAACAAAGAACAGACCCGGCTGCTCGATCATGGTCGTCGCGGCCGCCGAGGCCGCCGGTACGTCCCGGCGCTGTTGGTCCCCGAGCACGAGCAGCTACATGCACTCGCCGCCGCACACGGCCTGTCCGGGGACATCGGCGACCTCGTCCGGCACCCGGCGGTGCGAGCGGAGACCGACCGGGCGATCGCTGCGGCGAACGAGCGGCTGGCCGGCCCGGAGACCGTGCGCGCGTGGACGCTGCTCGATCACCAGTGGCGGCCCGGCGGCGACGAGGTCACGGCCACGATGAAGCGGCGCCGGAGTGTGATCGCGGACAAGTACGCGCCGGTCATCGACCGGCTCCATCGCGCCGCGACCTGATCCCCATCACCCCGCACACCGGCGCCGGCCAGCCGACCTGCTCGGTTACGGCGAGTTCCCGATCGACCGCCTCGGCGATGTCCGAGGCGAACGCAACGACTCGCCGGGTGGTGAGGTCGACATGGGGTGCGACGACCTCGAGCGTGTTCGCGAGCATCTCGGTCGTGTCGTCGACGAGCAGAGCCATGCCGTGGATGATCTTGTCGGAGCGTTCGACGATCCGGAAGTAGGCCGAGATCTGGTGGCCGACGTGCACTTCCGTGTAGTACTTCAGGTGATGTTCGGCGGTGAAGAAGCCCTGTTTGCGTGTTGCTCGGTAGTCGTCGGTGAGGCCGATCCGGCGGAATGCGGTGTCGATGGCTTCGGCTCCCAGGTCCAGGTAGTGCCGGATGTTCATGTGACCGTTTGCGTCCTCGAATTCCGGTGGCACGACCAGCGGGCCGAACTCGCGGGGAAGACGAACGACCTGGTCGTAGGTGGGCAGCGTGACGGTGGCGGTCATGGGTCTCCTGACGGGCGCATTGTGAAAGGAATCGGCTGCCGGCGCAGCGAACTCTCCTCGGCACGTCTGTCGGCAGCACCGTTCCGGCCGCTCGGGTCGGCGCCGCATGGCCGACAGCGTTCCCGCAGTATAACGATCGTTCACACCTCGTGCTAAACTCGCCGAGTGGACAGGAGCCGGAAGATTCTCGATATCGCCGCGGAACTGTTCTACGAAAAGGGATTCCACGGTACAAGCGTCGACGAACTGGGTGCTCGCGCCGGGCTCACCGGGCCGGCGATCTACCGGCACTTCTCCGGCAAGGACGAAATTCTGGCCACCTTGTTCGACGAGGCGATGGACGAGTTGATCCGCGCCGCGCAGCCCGTGGAGGAGGATGCCGACACCGACTTCGAGCGTCTGGTCCGCCATCATGTCGAGTTCGCGGTCCGGCACCGGCACCTGGTCAATGTGACCCAGCGGGAGGACCGGTCACTGGTGGACCCCTGGCGTCGCAAGGTCAACCGCCGGCGCAAGCTCTACGTCGGTTGTTGGGAAACTGCGGTGGCCCGGTGCCTCCCCACAGCGACGCCGGCGGAGGTTGCCGTGGCGACCCAGACCTGTCTGGGCACGATCTTCTCGATCGCCTACTGGCCGAACAAGGTCAGCCGTACCCCCGGACTGGCCGAGCTGATCGTCCGTCTCACCAACGAGGGACTCGACGCCTTCCGCAGCTGACCGCCGCCGGCGGTATCCGCGGACCGCTGCTCGCCGGTCGGATCCCGTGCGGATCGAGCGCACGGGATCCGAGCCGACACGATGCCGTGGCGCTCAGGAGCGGCGCGCACCGAAGTCGAACATCCTGGCGGCGATACGGCGCAACTGCAGTTCGTCGGTGCCCTCGGTGATGTGGTAGCGCCGATGGCGCCGGTAGATGTGCTCGAACTGCCGGGTATAGCCGACGCCCCCGTGGATCTGGATCGCCCGGTCGGCTCAGCTCGGCGTCGGTGTGCAACTCCACGAGCTGCCATGGGATGCCCGGATGCTCGTGCAGGGGTTTGTCGAACACCACACGCTTCTTGGCGTAGGTGCGCATCAGCTCTGCGCTTTTGTGGACGTGGTGACCGAGGAGGTGACCGAGCGGGTGTTGAGGCCGTCGCCGGCGTCGACGGTGAGCAGCTGTCCTGTGACGCTGCGGGCGGTCGGGGAGGCGAAGAACGACACCGCGTCGGCGATGTCGTCGGGGTCGACGAATCCGTTGGGCAGGGATGCCAGCCATGCGTCCTGGATGTCCTGGGGCATGGACAGGATTCCGGAACTGGCGGTCATGCCGGGCAACACGGCGTTCGCGGTGATGCCGAACCGAACATTTTCGGCGGCAACGGTCTTCGTCAATCCCAGGAGTCCGGCTTTCGACGTGCTGTAGGAGATCTGGGCAGGCATGCCGAGGGTGCCGGCCGTGCTGGAGATGACGACGACCCGGCCGAATCGGCGCTCGCGCATCCCCGGCAGGCAGCGCTGCAGGACCCGGAAGGTTCCGGTGAGGTTGACATCCAGGTCCTTGCACCATTTCTGCAGCGACATACTGTGTGCGGCACCGAACACGGTGGTGAGTCCGGCGTTCGCCACGTAGACGTCGATGTCGTCGAGCTCCGGCAACTCGCCCGCGGCGATGTCCGCCTGGAAGGTGCAGCCGGGTTCTCGATCGAGGGTCACGACGTCCATTCCGTCGGACTCCAGACGAGCGACGATCGCCTTGCCGATGCTGCCTTCGCGGGCGGCGCCGGTGACGAGCGCTTTGAGTCGATGTCGGTCGGTCATGCCGGTCTCCGTTCCTTTGCCGGGCCACCGCCGGTCGCGGCCCGGTCGTGCGGTTGTGCCCCTTCGGGTTCGGTATCCGCTTCCGCGGTGATTCCGTTGCCCGCGTGGGTATCGAGCACGGGGTGGCCTTGGAGGCGGAGGACGAGCAGCGCAGTCTGGACGCTCAATTGGTCGGATGCGTCGCCGGCGACGTCGAGTCCGGTGAGTGCGTGGACGCGTGCCAGCCGCAGGCGCACCGTGTTCTCGTGAACGCCGAGTCGCTGTGCCGAACCCCGTACGTTGCGTGCCGTGTCGAACCAGCACTGCAGTGTGCGGAGCAGATCGACCGTTCCGGGTGCTCCGCGCAGAAGTGGTCCCAGTACGTCGTCGACGAAGTGCCGCACCGCCGAGATCTCGCCGTGGGCGAGGAACAGGCGTGCTGGTCCCAAGTCGTCGACGGCAAGGATGCGGTGGAACGAACGCCCGGTGAATCGGTCGATGCAGAGCACGACCTCGCGCGCCTCACGGTATGCGCGGGCCAGCGCTGGGGGCTCGCTGACGGAGGACACCCCGGCGATGAACTCCTGCGCCCGGAACAGTGCGTTCGCAGCGCGCGCCAAGGCATCCTTGACCTTGGCGACGGTCGCGACGGCGCCGACATTCTCGCTGGCTTCGACCAAGAGCAGGATGCCTTCCGATCCCCGGGTGGACAGGACTTCGACGCCGAGATCTCGTTCCATCCACTCGGCGAGCACGCGCTCCGAATGGGCGAGGTCGTGATGGGAAGCCAGAACGTACACCAGTACACGCTGTGCGTGGATGTTCACTCCGAGGTACTCGCCGCCGGCTGCCAGATCGTCCAGTGCTCCGGTACCGCGTACGAGTTGACGGGTGAGGGAGGACCTTGCGTTCCAGGCGACCCGCGCTATGCGGCGTTGGACGAGGAACTGGGCGCCGATGCGGCGGGCGCTGCGGGCTGCGGCGTACTCGTCCGTCGGGCTCAGTGGTGACGGGTGTTCGTCGATCACGAGCCATCCGAAGTGTTCGCCGCGTTCGATGACAGGGGTGAGGATCTTGCGGCGGGTCAATCCGGTGGTGGGGCCGGCTGCAAGTACGACGGGGTCGGGGGCGGTGGCTGTCCCGGCGCTGTGTGCGCGGAGGATGTCCGTCAACGCCGGTGCGGCGACGTGGCCGGCCGTGTCGGGGGTCGCGGCGGCGATGGTGCGGCCGCGTCGGTCGAACAGCAGCACGGTCTTGCCGGCGAGTGTGGAACAGGCGCGCACGATTGCAGACATGCAATCGACCGCGGTGACGGCGTCGTCGAGATGTTCGTCGACCAGGGTTCGCTCGGCGGCCAGTTGCCGGCTCTGCTCGAGGTCCCGCCACCGCCGATGGTGTTCCTCCGTGGCGAGGACGGTGGTGGCGGCGTCGTCGAGCAGTGTGCGGACCGTGAGGAGAGTAGTTCTCTGCCGGCCTGTGAACTCGGCTGTGGGATCGGCATCGGTCAGGACGAGGAGGCGAGCGGGTGCTTCACCGTCGTCCGACAAGCGTAGTAGACCCACCCGGGCGATGCCGGGGCCGTCGAGGTCGGTTCCGGACAGCGATCGGCCCGAGGCGTGGACAGCGTCGGAGGAGTTCAGTGCTCGACGCACGAGTGGGCAGTCCGAGCGAACGCGGTGCGGTGTCGACGCGGATCTGGTGCCGGGAAGGGGAAGGAGTACGCCGCGGGAGTCGTCTGCGACGAGCACGCCGGCGGACGCGAAGCCGGCGTGCGTGGCCGCCTGGGCAAGCAACCCGCTGAGCAGCCGGAGGGGGGCAGCTGAGGCCGGCAGAGGCGGGGGCATGGCGCTCGTCTCCTTGTCGTCCTGGTCGGCTTCGCCGACGAGCTGCGCTGGGAGGCCGGTGTGTGCGGAATCGGATCCCGAGGTGCAGTGCGATCAGCTCTCGACGAGCAGCTTCCGCACGGCGGCGGCGTGTTCGACGGACGCCTCCATCGAGGCGGCGGCCGGGATGAGCGTGATGGTGTCGGCTCCTGCGTCGACGAACGTGCGCAGCCACTCCGCCACCTGTTCGGGTGTGCCGGCCGGTGCCAGATGCCGGAACTTGTCCCGTGGCAGGCGGTAGAGCGCCTGCATCTGCTCGCCCACCAGCCGATCGGCCGTGGCGGCATCGTCGTCGAGACCGCACCAGACGTTGACACCGAAGGTGCTCAGGGTGCGGTTCTCCCGGGCGGCGGCCTCGAGAATCGCGGTGCGGGTTTCGCCGAATCGGCGAGGGGTCGAAAAGATGGCGAGCCATCCGTCGCCGTACTTCGCGGTTCGGCGGATCGCGGCGTCGCCTCGGCCACCGATGACGATCGGCACGGCCGGTTGGGGCGCGGGCAAAATCCGGGCCCGGTCCAGGGTGAAGAACTCTCCGGTGTGAGTGACCTCGTCGCCGGACATCAACGCTCGGAGGACCTCGAGTGTTTCGTCCAAGCGGCGACCCCGGGTACGGGGGTCCACCCCGGAGTTGGAGATCTCGGAGCGGTCCTCGCCGCCGACTCCCGCGCCGAGAACCAATCGGCCCGGGGCGAGCTGTGCGATGGTCGAGATCTGGCGCGCTGCGAGCATCGGGTGACGGAGTCCCAGTAGATAGACTCCGATGACGACCGAGAGTGTGTCGTGGGCGGCAAGCACTGAGGTGGCGGAGACCATCCCGTCGAAGCCGGTACCGCCGTGGAAACTGATGTGGTCACCCACCGTGATGTGGTCCAACCCGGCATCGGCGGCGGATGCGAGCAGTCGCCGCCGTGCGAGCGGGTCCGGGACCAGCAGAGAATCTGTGACCGACAAACCGACGCGGACCACCATACCGCCCCTTTCAATAGCAATGGACTGACCATAAGTCCAAAGAAGGGTTCTGGCAAGTGCCCTCGGGACGGGCAGAAGTGACAGCCACATCGCCGTTGCGGATCGGGGCCCGAGGCACGAAGTAGGCGCCGTCGTACGGCGGGACCTGGGCTCGTCACATCGCGAATGACGAGCCCAGGTCGTCACCTTGGGCAGGCTTGTACCGGATCTTGCTACAGATATTCGTCGATGCTCCGGAGCCGACCACGGTCGGCCTCGAATCCGAACGGGGCGTACCAGGACCGCTGGAAGGCAAGGAGCGGACGGGAGGATTCGACGACCCACCGGCCCAGTGCTCGACGGACGTCGTCCGGAAGTGACTCGTCTTGCACGACTGTGCTCACCGTGGTGGCAAGAGCAGCGCCCCACTGCATGAGCTCAGTGGTGCCCGTGGACGCGGACTCGCGTGCGGTCCTGCCGGCGTCGATGTATTTGGCGAGGGTTCCGGTCGCCGCGGTCGCCGACCGGGGTAGCCGTGCCAGCAGGCCCTCGGCCATTCGGAGATACTCGCCGAGTTCGAATCGGGACCGTTCGTGAATCCGGTAGATCCGCGTACACAGGAATTCCAGGTAGTCGACGACGAGGGGGAGTTGCTCGGCAGCGAGGGGGTCGGACTGGTCCACCGCTGGAGCAACGGCGTCGAGCAGTGATTTGCGCAGAGCTCCGAGAGTGTTGCGCGAGTGATCCATTACAGCACCTCGCTCAGCAGAGTGTTCAGCTCGTCGGCTGCGACCGCAGCCATGCCCTTGACCCGGCACAGCACGACGTCTTGATGTGACTTGCCCAACTTGGCGACCCGGTGCGCCGAGGCCAGGGTAGAGACCACGATCTGATAGGCATTGAGAATCTTGTAGAAGGTGATCTTCTCCGGGTCCACGGCCAGTCCGGTGGCCTGCTCGTAACGTCGGTAGAAGTCATCTTCGGGGATCAGGCCACATACCAGGTAGCGGCCGTCCTCGTCATAGTGGCCGAAGGTCGACTGCGTGGTCCACGCGAGATCTCGGTGCCGGTCACCGAGATGGCCGCGTTCCCAGTCGAGCCAGGCCGTGATTTCGAGGGTGGATTCGTCGTAGAGGAAGTTACCGCTGCGGTAGTCACCGTGGACGATCCCGACGTGGTCGAGCACGGGCAGGTGGTGACGCATCCACTGTTCGGCCACGTCCATCAGCGGCAGGTCCCCCGCCCGGTCCTCCTCCCATGTGCGCCGAGCTTGGTTGAGCAGCCACAGCGCCGCGTCGACGGTCCCGATCCGGGGTCGGGTGAGGCTGGTGAACGTCGCTGCGGACAGATCAAAGGTATGCAGGGCAGCAAGATAGGACAAGAACTGGTCGGCGAGTGCTTCGCGGGTGCCGGTGCCGAAGTTCGTGCCCAGTCCGCTGATCTTCCCGGTGGTGGTCGCCGACGGTTTGGTGACCCCGGAGACATAGGAGTAGATCAAGGCGGGTTCGGGGAAGAACTCCCCATCGACGTCGATGAAGTGTGGACGCGGGACGGGGACCGTGCCCTGCACGGCACCGACGAGCTCGAACTCACGGAGGCGGCTGGTGGCATTCGACCCTTCGGCAGGATCCATCCGGACCACCATCCGCTCACTCACCCAGGACCCGGAATGTTTGCGGTGCAGAGTGAATCCCATTTGCACCTTGGACACACCGCCGGTGAACCATCGTGCGTCCGACACTCGGAAGGGAGCGTCGATGCGGGCGGAGAGGAAGGACTCGACACACCGGACGAACTCGTCGAGGCCCATCCGCCGGTACGGTCCGAGCGCGCGGCGCTTCAACTTGCGGGTCAGTGTCCGGTCCACTTCGGGCTCGGTCGGGTACAGCGCGCGGAGATGTTCGATGTGGGCGTCGGTCGGGTCGTCGGCCCAGTCCCGGTCGGACAGGGGCAGGATTGCGCTGGTCATTCGTGATGGCTCCTACTTCTCCCGGCCGTGGCGGGACATCCGCTCGGCCAGATAGTCCAGGCCGAAGATGTCACCCATCTCGCCGTAGCCGACGGCGGTGCCACGCTCGTATCGGAACAGCGACTGATAGCAGACATGGGACGGGTTGAACGTGTACCACGGGTGGCCCGCGATCGCGCTGCCGAAGAACTCGTGCTTCTTGCCGCGGACGTCGGTGGCGGTGACGTGGTTGCTGAACGCGAGCATGTCGACGCGCTCGGCTCGAATCGTCCCGTCGACCAGGCCGTGGACTTCGCCGTGGTCGACGACGTAGCCGAAGCGGATCTTGTCGTAGAAGACCTGGCCTCGCTCGATCCTCATCGGGACGGCCATGTGCATGGCGAATTCCTCACCGAAGTTGATCGATACCCACGAGACCGAGCGGGTGCCGATTTCCGAGCGTGGTCCCCAACTGTGGTCCATTCCCTCGTAGGATTCAACCTGGTAAGTCTTGCCCCGCAGTTCCAGCTCACCGCGGATGCGGCCTTTGACTTCGAAGTGGCCGTTCTCCCATTCGTCGCCCTTGCGGGAGTCGTTCGACGTGGCCCGATCGATTTCGAGTAGCGGGTTCTGGTCCGGGTCGTGAGGGTCGAACGGGTCGTGCAGTCCTTCGAAGGTGAGGTCGAAGCTTGCTGCGCCGAGGGCGTTCTTGTATTGCATTCGGTAGTTGCGCGGACCGTCCGAGGAGACGGTCAATCCGTTCTCTAGGGAATAGTTGCTGAACGATTCGGGGCACGGTAGGTGCATTTGGGGATCGGTGAAGTCGACCTCGTAGGGTTGGCGGCAGAATCCTTGGCCCAGGATGACCGAGGAGAGGGTGACGCCGAGGTTGGGGCGGGCCAGCACATAGGCGTTGCCCAGGATTCCTGCTTCGGGGACGGAGATGATCAGGACGGTGGTTTCGGTCCAGGTCCGGTCGGTGAGGTCGCGGGGGTGGAATTCGGTGTCGGTGTAGTTGATCATAGGTTTCCTCGCGGTGGAATTCGGTGGGACTGATGGGTCGTCGATGTCAGTCATGCTGAAGTTGGGCAGTTTTCGTGCTCTTCGGTGTGGTTGTCGGGAGGGTCTTGGACAGGGCGATCATGAGCAGGCCCCCGATCCCGAGGACGATTGCACCGACGAGAAAGGAGAGGCTGTTGCCGGCCTCGCCGGGGAACGCGTCGCGGATGATGCCGAACATGTATGGGGAGACGAATCCGCCGATGTTTCCGATACTGCTGATCAACGCGATTCCGGATGCGGCGGCCGCACCGGAAACGACTTTCGGGGCGGTGGTCCAGAACGTCGGAATGGTGGCCATCGCGCCGACTGTGCCGATGCAGATCGCGACGGCGGCGACGAATGGGCTCGAGGATACGGTGGCGGCGGCGACCACCCACCCGCATGCGCCGATCAACGTGGGAACAGCGAAGTGCCACATTCGTTCCTGAGTTCGGTCCGAACTGCGGGAGATCGCGACCATGGCGATTCCGGTGAAGATGTACGGTACTGCAGCGATGTAGCCGATGCCGGTTGTGCCGACGGTGCCGCCGGTCATCTCTTTGATGATCGAGGGGAGGAAGAACCCCATGAGATAGATCGGTACGACCATCGAGAAGTACACGGCCGACAGCGCGAGCACGCGGCCATTCTTCAATCCGTCCGTCCACGAGGAGTGACCGGCTTTATCCCCGGCGATGTCGGAGTTTTCCCGGTGAATTGTGTCGGTGATCCATTGCGCTTCCGAAGCATCGAGCCATCGCGCATCGCTCGGCTCGTTCGGGAGGAACTTGAGGATGACCGCGGCAAGGAGCAGGCACGGTAGTCCTTCGGCGATGAACATGAATTGCCATCCGTGAAGGCCCCAGGGGTGGAACGACATGAGGGTGCTGGTCAGAGGGGCGCCGATGGCCGAGGCGACGGGGATGGCAAGGAAGAACAGTCCGAGGATTCGCCCGCGGTTCGCCGACGGAACCCATCGGGTGAGGTAGTACACCACGCCGGGGAGCAGGCCCGCTTCCGCGGCACCCAGGAGGAACCGCATGCCGTAGAACATCCAGACGTTGTCGACCAGTGACATCAAGGCAGTCACCAGGCCCCACGTCACCATGATGCGAGCAATCCAGACTCGGGCGCCGACTCGGTGAAGTGCTATGTTGCTCGGGACCTCGAAGAGTACGTACGCGATGAAGAAGATTCCGGCGCCGAGACCGAAGGCAGCCTCGGACAGGGCGAGATCGGCCTGCATCTCGAGCTTGGCTACGCCGATATTCGTGCGGTCCACGTAACTGAGCAGTGCAGCGAGAAACAACATCGGAACGATCCGGAACGAGATCTTCCGCGAGATGGTGGATTCCGGACTCTGGGGCTCGGAATCGCTCGGTTGTGCGGCGGTGTTCCGCCGGCGGTGGTTGTCCATGGTCATCTGAACCTTCTGAGGTGTTGATCGCGGAGGGGGAGGCCCCAGCGGAGGTGACGACGTCACCGCGAACGATAAGAAGGGCCGGAACGGCAGAACAACGACATGTCCGCCCCATCCGGTACTCCGGGACACGAGCAGGCTGTGGGGGTCGACAGCGTGGTTCGGCAATATACTTGCTGTTCAACGACGGATACGGTAAAGCGCGTCCCGTGGCATTGTCCGTGAGGGGGCGGATAACGCAGGATCCGCGGAGCAGACGAGGGCGTTTTGGGCCGCCGAAGCCACCATCAGTACTCAGGAGTGGTCCACATCTCCTGTAGCGGTCGAGTGTTCTCGCGCCGACTGGGATGCTCTACAACGACAGATCGTGACCAACGAATCGGATCGCACGCACTCGGTTGACGGGGTCGACGGTGGGGAGGGGCGATCGCCTGCGTCCGCATTCGCGGTCTTCTGCGCCCGGTTCGCACATCGATTCCCCCGTGTCGAACCGCGCCGGCGGATGTCGGCTTACGTCCACGGACTCTTGGGCGGTGTCGAGCGCAAGAACGGCTGGACCCTGGCGGAGGCGGCGGGCGAGACCGGCCCGGAGGGTATGCAACGGTTGTTGAATACAGCATCGTGGGATGAGAATGGCGTGCGCGACGATGTGCGTGACCTGGTGGTCCAGGTGGTCGGTGATGTCTGGCGGGGCCTGCTGATTGTCGGTGACCAATGTTTCCCGAAGCGAGGTGACCGGTCTGCTGGGGTGGGGCCCTGGGTATCGGACGCGGGGAGGGCCGAAAACGCGCAGACCGGGATATTCCTGGCGTACGCATCCGAGAGAGGTTGGGGCCTGATCGACCGGGAGCTGTACCTGCCAAAAGAGTGGATGGACGATCGGGACCGGTGCCATGCGGCCGGCATCGATGACTCGGTGGGGTACCGGAGCCCCGCTGATCTGGCCGAGACAATGCTCGGCCGAGCTCTCGATGCAGATGTGCCGTTCGCTTGGGTCACGGCCGGCGTCCTCTATGGGCGGTCGGAGAATCTGCGGAGATTGCTGGAGGAGTGGAGCGTCCCCCATGTCCTCGAGATTCCGGGCGACTGCCGGGTGACCACGGCACACCTGCGGGTCTGCACCGCCGGCGAGGTGATTGACGAATTGTCGGAAACGGTGTGGCACCGTCTCAGTCACGGTGACGATATGATGGGGCATCGTGTCCGAGACTGGGCCGGGGTAGACCTTCACAGGTCGGGACGACAGTATGCGAACTGGCTGCTTGCCGGACGGTCGATCACCGATCCGTCCGACGTCACCTACTACCTGTGCTTCGGCCCGGCCGGCTGCATCCTGTCCGAACTCGCCCGAGTCGCCGAGGGGCGACGGGCAATCGAGGAGTGTCTCCGAGCCGTCCGGGAAGAAGCCGGCCTCGGGGACTACCAGGTACGTGTGTACCGGGCGTGGTACCGACACGTCACGTTGTCGATGGTTGCGGCGGCGTACCTGTTGATCCGGCGCGGGAAGAACGCGGCCCGCGATGTCGATGACTTGTCGCGGGTACGGCCGGTTCGTTCTCGACCGAGCGCGGTGGCGCCATGGTGGTGAAACGGCAGATGGACTCGTGTGTGTCGATGCGGCTGACTCGATACGAGCTCGTCGTAGACGGCGTCGGGATAGTCGATCGTCGTCCACGTGGTTTCGTCGATCGAGGCGATCGCCACCCGGATCTGCGGGTTCATCCGGGCGGTCACCGAAAACCAGGCTCCGGCCCGCTGCGCGGCGACGACGAACGCGTGACAGAAGTACGCCGAGTCCGCCCGCGCGTAAATCTGCCCGCTCGCCTCGGCGGAGCGGGCGCAGCCGATGGCCTGGGTGAGCAGGCGCCCGCGCCCCGTGTGCGACGCGGCGGAGCCGAGGCGGGGTCGAGAGCACCGCGACCTGCGTGTTCAGTCCTCGGACCCTGGAGTACCCGAACGCCACAGCTTGCTCGGCGTAACCGTGGACCTGACCGATGGTGGGGGTACCGCCCTGCACGAAGTGCTCGGGGGGGAGCGTCGATATCGACGAACGCGATCTCCTCCGCCTCGTCGAGCAAGCCCGGCAGCCGCGTGGTCAGGCGCACCGCCACGGCGTCGAGCGGCTGAACATGCCCTGGGGGTACCGCCCGCGTGCGGTGAGGTGAACGACCGCAGGTAGGTGCCGAGCGTCGACGGCGCCCGCACCCCGCCGAACAGTCGGGTCATCGCCCGTGGCGGAGAACATCGAGGTCGTCGATACTGTCGGCGCCGGCGAGCATCCCCGCGACGATGCTCGCGGACCAGACCGCCAGGTTCGGTGAACCGACGCTCGGATGCCGGCCGAACAGCTCGTGCAGACCGGTTGTCTCGGCCAGTCGCATCACCGGAAGCCCTGCGGCCGACACGAGGTTCGGATCATCGAAAACGGGCGTGACGGTGTGAGATGCATTCACCTCCGAGATGCCTCTGTTCTGGTGCCGGTATCTTTGTGTGGAATCTCAGATTCTCATGCCCTACAGGGGCTCTCGCGTTCTACGGCGCGCTCGCACAGTCACACCCGCAGTGGTTCCAGGCTCAGACGTCGTGCTCGGTGAAGTCCCGGTCGTGGTCGGTGGTACGGCCGTACCCGGTCTCGGTCATGCCGCGGCGCCAGTAGCCGATGACAAGGGTGGACCTGCGGTCGAAACCGGCCTCGTTGCGCAGGTAGCTGCGCATCCGCAGCACGGTCTTCGATTCGGCCGACACCCACGCGAATCGCTTCAGTTCGCCGTCGGGGATCGGCACGGCGGTCGCCGCGTCGGCCAGGTGCGTGGTGGTGCCCGCGGCGGCGCCGTCGCGGTGCACCCAGCGGATCTCGATGTCGGCGGGGGAGCGCAGGTCCTGGTGCTCGCCCTCGTCGGCGACCTCGACGACGGCGGTGCCCTTCGCGCCCTCGGGGAGGCGTTCGAGCATGCGGCCGATCGCGGGCAGCGCCGTCTCGTCGCCGATGATCAGGTACCAGTCGGCCGGGGGTGCGACGATCCCGCCGCCGCCGGCCGCCGCGATGCGATCGCCGGGACGGGCCCGCTCCACCCAGGCGCCGGCCAGGCCCTCGTCACCGTGCCGGACGAAGTCGATGTCCATCTCGGCGGCCGCGGGGTCGAGTCGCCGCACGGTGTAGGTGCGGACCTGCGCCTTGAGCGTGGGGTCGGGCCACTCGAGGCGCCGGCCGCCGGTGTTGACCGGCAGGTCGAGGTCTCCGTTCTCCCGCGGGAAGATCAGCTTGATGTTGGGCACCCGGGTCGGGTCGCTCGCGTAGACCTCGACGCCGCGGCCGGCGAACGTGACGCGGCGCATGCGGGGGGTGATGTCCTCGACCTTCGCGACTTCGATGACGCTGGGCAGCAGCCCGTCTTCGTTCGACATGCCTCACACCTTAGGTGAGCCTTTCCAACCTAAGTGGGGTCGGGTGGTTCCGCAGGCCGGTTCGGCATCGTGGCAGCCGTCACGGCCAGGACCACCGCGGCCACGAGAAGGGCGACGAACACCGGCGCCACCGCGTCGGCGAGCCGCTCCGGCTCGAGAGGTCCCGATCCGGCGGCACCGTGCGCGGCCAGCGCCGAATTCGCCAGTGCCCCGAACACCGCGACCCCGACGGCGCTGCCGATCGATCGGGCGAACGAGTACGCCCCGGTCACCACACCACGCTCGGCCCACGTCACGCTCGACTGCGCCGAGATCAGCGCCGGGCTCGCGATCAGGCCCATTCCGAGGCCGACGAGTACGCAACACCCCGCGACCTGCCACGCCGGGGACCGCTCGTCGAGCAACGTCAGCAGACCGGTGCCGGCCAGCACCGGGACGGATCCGATCATCGCGGTGTTGCGGAATCCGATCCTCAGGTAGAACCAGCCGGAGCGCGCCGCCGCGAGTGGCCACCCGATCGTCATCGTCGACAGGGTGAATCCCGCCACGAGGGCCGTGGTGCCCAGCGACCCCTGCACGAACGCGGGCACGTAGGAGGTCAGGCCCAGTACCACGGCGCCGACGAGGGCCGCGACCGCGCTGCTGGTCAGCACCACCCGACGGGCGAACACCCACGGCGGCAGGATCGGCTCCGCCGCGCGCCGCTCCACCCACACGAACAGCAGCAACAGCGTCGCACCGGCCGCGAACACCCCGGCGCTCGGCGCCGACACCCACGCCCAGGCCTGTCCGCCCTCGAGCAGGCCCAGGATCAGCAGTCCCGAGCCTGCGGCGAGGGTCGCGGCACCGGCCCGGTCCACCGGCCGCCGCGGCCCGGACGGCCGTGACTCGGTGAACGCCTTCAGCAGCACCGCCACTGCCAGCGCGCACAGCGGCAGGTTGATCCAGAAGATCCACCGCCACGACACGTAGTCGGAGAAGACCCCGCCCACGGCGGGGCCGACGATCGCCGACATGCCCCACACGCTCGCGAGGTAACCCTGGGCCTTCGCGCGCTCGGCGACGGTATAGATGTCGCCGGCGATGGTCTGCGCCATCGGCAGCACGGCCCCCGCACCCAGCCCCTGTACCGCGCGGAACGCGATCAGTGCCGGCATGCTCCACGCCAGCGCACACAGCGCCGAACCCAGGGCGAACAGCGCGATGCCGAACACCAGCACGGGTCTGCGCCCGTACACGTCCGACAGCTTGCCGTAGACCGGCACGAGCACGGCCTGGGTGAGCAGATAGCTCGAGAACAGCCACGGGAACTGCGTGAAGCCGCCGAGGTCCGCGACGATGGTCGGGACGGCGGTGGCCAGGACGGTGCTCTCGAGTGCGACCAGCGCGGTGGCGAGCATCAAGGCCGCGAGAATCGGTCCGCGTTCCGAGCGCAGACCCACGTCGATCCGGGGTGCCGCCGACATCACGCTCCTGTTCGGGGTGGGGTTCCGGTCACGATCATTGTCATAGTGAACGATCCCGGGATCGGGCGGGGGTGCCGTGCAGGTCCGGGCGGCGCACTAGGGTGGCACCGTGCGTCCATCACTCGAGTCCTACCCCCACCTCGCCGGCGGCAAGGTCCGGGACCTGTATGTCATAGACGACGAGCACCTGCTCCTCGTGGCCAGCGACCGGATCTCGGCATACGATCACGTGCTCGACACCCCGATTCCCGACAAGGGCCGGGTGCTCACCGCGATGAGCGTGTTCTTCTTCAACCTGCTCGAGGTGAACCATCACCTCGCCGCTGAGCCCGACGACGAGCGCATCCCCGCCGAGGTCCTCGGCCGCGCCCTCGTCGTCAAACGGCTGAAGATGGTGCCGATCGAGTGCGTCGCCCGCGGTTACCTCACCGGATCGGGCCTGATCGACTACCGGCAGACCGGCGCGGTGTGCGGCGTCCCGCTGCCCGACGGCCTCGTGGAGGCCAGCCGCCTGCCGGATCCGATCTTCACTCCGGCGAGCAAGGCCGAGATCGGCGACCACGACGAGAACATCACCTTCGACGAGGTCGTCGACAAGGTCGGCCAGGATCTCGCCGTGAAGCTGCGCGAGGACACCCTCGATATCTACGGCCGCGCCGCGATGTACGCGGCGGACAAGGGCATCCTGCTGGCCGACACGAAGTTCGAGTTCGGTCTCGACGACGGTGGCAACCTCGTCCTCGCCGACGAGGTGCTCACCCCGGATTCGTCGCGGTACTGGCCCGCCGAGGGCTACGAGCCCGGCAAGGTGCAGCCCAGCTTCGACAAGCAGTTCGTCCGCAACTGGCTGACGAGTCCCGAGTCCGGTTGGGACCGTGCCTCCGACACCCCGCCGCCGCCACTGCCGCAGCACATCGTCGATGCCACCCGTGAGCGGTACATCGAAGCCTACGAACGGATCTCGGGTCTGTCGTTCTCCGACTGGCTGGGGCCGAGCGCATGACCGCGCCGATCGCCAAGCGGGTCCCGTCCGAGCGGGTTCATCACGGACACACGTTCGTCGACGAGTACGAGTGGCTCCGCGACAAGGAGAACCCCGAGGTAGTCGCGCACCTCGAGGCCGAGAACGCGTGGACCGAGAAGCAGACCGCGCACCTGGCGCCGCTGCGGGAGAAGATCTTCGAGGAGATCAAGTCCCGCACGCAGGAAACCGACATGTCGGTACCCACCCGCATGGGGGACTGGTGGTACTACGCCCGGACCGTCGAGGGCAAGCAGTACAGCATCCAGTGCCGCTGCCCGGTCTCCGACCCCGACGACTGGAACCCGCCGGAGCTGGCACCGGGTGTGGAACTGCCGGGCGAGCAGGTGCTGCTCGACGGCAACGTCGAGGCCGCCGGGCACGAGTTCTTCTCCCTCGGTGCGTTCTCGATCAGCCACGACGGGACGCTGCTCGCCTACTCGGTCGACGTCGTCGGCGACGAGCGCTACACGCTGCGATTCAAGAACCTCGGCACCGGTGAGCTGCTCGCCGACGAGGTCCCCGGGACCGCACCCGGCGCGACGTGGGCGATCGACAACAGCCACATCTTCTACCTCACCGTGGACGAGTCCTGGCGGCCGGACACCGTGTGGCGGCACCGTCTGGGAACGTCGCACACCGAGGACGTCGAGGTCTTCCACGAGTCCGACGAACGGTTCTGGGTGTCGGTGGGCACCACCCGCAGCGAGAAGTACCTGATGATCTGGGTGGGATCGAAGATCACCACCGAGGGCTGGGTGCTCGAATCCGCGGACCCCACCGGCGAATTCCGCGTGCTGCTGCCGCGGCGCGAGGGTGTCGAGTACGGCGCCGAGCATGCCGTCGTCGGCGGCGAGGACCGGTTCCTGGTCATGCACAACGACGTCGTCGAGATGGTGGACGACGCGACGGGTGCGGTCACGCGCGAGAAGGCGGAGAACTTCGTTCTCGCCGAGGCGCCCGTGGACGATCCGTCTGCCCTGCGCACCCTCATCGGGCACCGACACGACGTGCGCCTCGAGGACGTCGATGCGTTCGCCGGGCACCTCGTGCTCGGCTACCGGCGGGAGGCGCTGACCCGGCTCGCGGTGTGGCCGCTGACCGCCGACGGCTACGGCGAGCTGACCGAACTCGAGTTCGACGAGGAACTGTTCGCGGTGGGTCCGGGCGCGAACCCGGAATGGCACCAGCCGATGCTGCGGCTCGGGTTCACGTCGTTCATCACGCCCAGCCGCGTCTACGACTACGTCGTCGACTCCGGAGAGCTGTTGCTGCGCAAGGCCCAGCCGGTGCTCGGTGACTTCGATCCGTCGGACTACGAGCAGCGCCGGGACTGGGCGGTGGCCGAGGACGGCACGCGCATCCCGCTGTCGATCGTGGCCCGCAAGGGTACGCCCGCGAACGCGCCGGCGCTGCTCTACGGGTACGGGTCGTACGAGGCCAGCATCGACCCCGGCTTCTCGGTGGCGCGGCTGTCGCTCCTCGACCGGGGCATGGTCTTCGCGGTGGCCCATGTGCGGGGCGGTGGCGAGATGGGCCGGCACTGGTACGAAAACGGCAAGACGCTGGCGAAGAAGAACACCTTCACCGACTTCGTCGCCTGCGCCCGGCACCTGATCGACACCGGTGCGACCCGGCCGGACCGCCTCGTCGCCGACGGCGGCAGCGCGGGCGGACTGCTCATGGGTGCGGTGGCGAATCTCGCACCGGAGTTGTTCGCCGGAATCCTTGCGAACGTGCCGTTCGTCGACCCGCTCACGTCGATCCTGGACCCGTCGCTGCCGCTGACGGTGATCGAGTGGGACGAGTGGGGCAACCCCCTCGACAACCCCGAGGTGTACGAGTACATGCGCTCGTACAGCCCGTACGAGAACGTCGAGGCGAAGGACTACCCGGCGATCCTCGCGATCACCAGCCTCAACGACACCCGGGTGCTCTACGTCGAACCGGCCAAGTGGGTAGCCAAGCTGCGCGCCACGAAGACCGGCGACTCGCCGCTGCTGCTCAAGACGGAGATGAGCGCCGGTCACGGCGGCGTGTCCGGTCGCTACGAGAAGTGGCGCGAGGTGGCCTTCGAGTTCGCGTGGGTCCTCGAGACATCGGGCGCATACCGTCCCTGAAAGGTGTTGTGGCCGAGTGCCTGGTGGCCGAATGTCACATCGCGTCGATGACATCGACGCGATGTGACATTCGGTCCCACAGGCCGCCCGCTCAGCGCGGGGCGTAGCGGATCTGCGGCCGGCCGGCGCGGCCGTACTCGGTGTGCCGGGCGGCGACGCCGTCGTCGGCCAGGCGTTCGAGGTACCGCCACGCCGTCACTCGCGACACGCCCACCGCGCTGCCCACCTCGGCGGCCGTGAGCGGCCCCGGCGCTTCCCGCAGGCACCGGGCGACCGCATCGAGGGTGTGCGGCGCGACGCCCTTCGGGGACGAGGCGCGCGGATCGGAGGTCCGCAGCGCCGCCATCGCCCGGTCGATGTCGTGCTGGCCGGCGGCCGCGCCGGACTCACCCAGCGCCTTGCGGTAGGCCAGGTAGTGGTCGAGTTTGTCGCTCAGGGCAGCGAAGGTGAACGGCTTGAGCAGGTAGAGCACGATACCCCGGGCGACGGCGGTGCGGACGACCTCGAGGTCGCGCGCGGAGGTCACAGCGATGATGTCCGGGCTCGGACGAGTCCCGCTCAACGCCGCGGCGACGTCGAGGCCGCTCATGTCGGGCAGTCCGATGTCCAGCAGCACCAGATCCACGGGCTCTCCTGCCTTCGCGGCCTCGGCGACGGCACGCAGCGCGTTCCGGCCGGTGTCGGCGACGGCGACCACCGTGAACTGCGGCAGGCGATCGACGTACGCGCGGTGCGCGTCGGCGATGCGGGACTCGTCCTCCACGACGAGGACGCGAATCACTGTGCGCTGCCTGCGTGCTCGGTTTGCAAGGGGATCTCGGCGACGACCATCGAGCCCAGCGACGGCTCGGTCCGCAGGGTGCCGCCGTGGCGCGCCACCACCTGCGCGACCAGTGCCAATCCCAGTCCGTGGTGGTCTGCCTTCGTGGAATAGCCCCGCGTCATGGCGCGGGCGAGGACCTCCGGCGACATGCCCGGTCCACTGTCCGCAACTTCGACGATCATGTTCGAATCATCCTGTCGTATCGTCACTTCCACCCACGGTTCGTCGACGGCCCGGGCGGCGTCGATGGCGTTGTCCACCAGGTTGCCGACGAGTGTCACCAGGTCGCGGGTGCCGAGGGGGGTCGAGCCCAGTGCGGTGTCGTCTGTGACGGTCAGTTCGACGCCGCGTTCGGCGGCGTCGTTGATCTTTCCCAGCAGCAGGGCGACGAGTGCCGGTTCCTGCACCGACGCGGTGAGCCGGTCGATGAGCTGCTGCGACAGGCGCAGTTCCTCCGTCGCGAACGCGACCGCCTCCTCGGGACGTCCCAGTTCGACCATCGTGACGATGGTGTGCAGCCGGTTCGCCGACTCGTGCGCCTGCGCGCGCAGCGCGTCGGCGAAACCGCGAACCGAGTCCAGTTCGCCCAGCACCGTACGTAGTTCGGTGCGATCCCGCAACGTCGTCACCGTGGCGATCCGCCGGCCCTCCCACTGCACCGGACTCCGGTCGACGACCAGGACGCGGTCCTCGGTGAGGAGTACGTCGCCGCGGGCGTCCGCGTCCGGGCCGGTCACGCGCAGCGCCTCGGGCAGATCGTCCGTCGTGACCGGGCCGTCGCCGAGACCGAGCAGGCGCCGCGCCTCGTCGTTGACGACCTCCACGCGTGCGGGCTCGTCGGTGCCGATCACGATCAGGCCCTCCCCGATCGCGTGGAGGACCGCGTCGTGGTGCTCGTAGAGCCGGCGCAACTCGTCCGGCGCGAGTCCGAGGGTCTGGCGGCGCAGGCGCCGGCTGACGAGCACGGCGCCGCCGGTCGCGACGGCCAGAGCTGCGGCCGACAGACCGAGCAGAGCGGGCAGACCGCGGGCGAACTGGTCGGCGACCCTCGCGCGGGTGACGCCGACGGCGACCAGGCCGACGACCTGTCCGTCGTCGACGATCGGCGCCACGGCCCGGATGGACGGGCCCAGCGAGCCGGCATAGGTCTCGGTGAACACGGTGCCGGCGAGCGCCGGTTCGATGTTGCCGCTGAACGGCAGACCGATCATCGCAGGGTCGGTGTGGGTGTACCGGGTCCGGTCGGGCGCCATCACGACGATGAAATCGGTGCCCGTCGCCTCCCTGATGCGTTCGGTGCGCGGTTGCAGCACCGCCGACGGGTCCGGTGTGCGCAACGCCGCCGCCGTCGAGTCGGACCCGGCCAGGGATTCGGCGATTGCGACGACGGTGCGGCGGGTGGCGTCGTCGCTGTCGCGGCGCTCGTCGATCCCGACGAGGACGGTGCCGGCGCCGATGACCAGGGCGAGCACGGCCAGCTGCAGTACCAGCAGCTGACGCGCCACGCTCATCGACGGCCGGTGCGCGGTCGGCGGCACGGGCGTACTCCTTCCGGATGCCGGTGGGTCCGCCTCGTGAGCGCGACATCACCTGAACGAAATGAACGCAATCTTCACCGGGTGAGGCTGCGACACCACCATTTCTATCAGGAACGTGACCGCGATCACGAAGCCCCCGAAACGCCCATCCGAGAGGATCCGCCATGAGCACGTCACCAGACTCCCGGGCACCCGGCGCCACGCCACCGGCCAAGCGCAGAGACCGCACGCACTGGCTCTACGTCGGTGTCATCGTGGCAGTGGTGGCCGGCGTCCTCGTCGGCTGGCTCGCCCCGGACGTCGGCAAGTCGTTCGGCGTCCTCGGCACGATGTTCGTCGACCTCATCAAGATGATGATCAGCCCGGTCATCTTCTGCACGATCGTCCTCGGCATCGGCTCGGTGCGGGCTGCCGCCAGCGTCGGCAAGGTCGGCGGCCTGGCGATGGTGTACTTCCTCGGCATGTCCACCGTCGCGCTGGGCATCGGCCTGGTGGTGGGCAACCTGCTCGATCCGGGCAGCGGCCTGAACCTGTCCCCGGAGACCGCCGGCGCCGGCGCCGCGCTGGCCGACAAGGCCCACGCCACGGGCGGGACCATGGACTTCATCGCGTCGATCATCCCCACGTCGCTGCTGTCGGCGCTCACCGAGGGCAGCGTGCTGCAGACCCTGTTCGTCGCTCTGTTGGTCGGCTTCGCGCTGCAGGGCCTCGGCAAGACCGGCGAGCCGGTCCTGCGCGGTATCGGCTACGTGCAGAAGCTCGTGTTCAAGATCCTGTCGATGATCCTGTGGCTCGCTCCGATCGGTGCCTTCGGCGCCATCGCCAACGTGGTCGGGCAGACCGGTCTCGGCGCGGTCGTCCAGCTCGGCACCCTGATGATCGGGTTCTACCTCACCTGCGTGCTGTTCGTGTTCGGTGTGCTCGGCTCCCTGCTGCGGATGGTGTCCGGGGTGTCGATCTTCAAGCTGGTCAAGTACCTGGCCCGCGAGTACCTGCTGATCTTCGCGACGTCCTCGTCCGAGTCCGCGCTGCCGCGGCTCATCGCGAAGATGGAGCATGTCGGGGTCGAGCGCACCACCGTCGGTGTCGTCGTGCCCACCGGGTACTCGTTCAACCTGGACGGCACCGCCATCTACCTGACGATGGCTTCGCTGTTCATCGCCGACGCGCTCGGTTCGCCGCTGTCGCTGGCCGAGCAGCTCTCCCTGCTGGTGTTCATGATCGTCGCGTCGAAGGGTGCGGCCGGGGTGAGCGGGGCGGGCCTGGCCACGCTCGCCGGCGGCCTGCAGAGCCACCGTCCGGAGCTGCTCGACGGCGTCGGCCTCATCGTCGGCATCGACCGGTTCATGTCCGAGGCGCGCGCCGTCACCAACTTCTCCGGCAACGCCGTCGCCACCCTGCTGGTGGGAACGTGGACCGGAACCGTCGACCGCGGTCGCGTCCGCGACGTCCTCGCCGGCCGCATCCCGTTCGACGAGGAGACCATGGTCGACGACCACGGCCCGGCCGCCGCGCAGCCTGCCGTCGTGGTCGAGAAGGAGGAAGCGAAGGTCCTGGCGCGCGCCTGACGGGGTCCCGCTGGCGGAACCCCTTGTGGCCGAATGTCACACCGGTTCGATCTGATCGAACCGGTGTGACATTCGGTCATACACGCACGCGTGTCAGGCTGGACGGAACAGGGCCGCGACGTGCGCACCGACCCGTTCGACGAGGTGATCGAAGAAGGCCGGCGGGTCCGTGGCGACGACGATCTCGGCGTTCGGCGGGCGGCCCCACATGCCGGACCAGTCGGCGACGGTGGTGCCGCGGGTGAGCCGGCCGTCGAGTTCGACGTCGACCGTCGCCGGGCGGGTGGTGAAGGGCACCGTTCCGAGGGCGACCGCCGCCGCGAACGGATCGTGGACGTGTGCCAGGAAGCCCTGACCCTGGTCGCGGTGGAATTCCATGTAGAAGCGCAGCGCATCGGACAGGTGCCGCACGATCGGGTTGGACTCCTGCGAGCGCAGACCGCGCGGATCGTCCGGCGAGAGGATCTCGGCCGGGACGCTTCCCGCGGTCTCGGCGAGACGTCGCAGGTGTTCGGGCCGCATAGCGATCGACTCGGTGGTCTCGAGGGAGCACACGATCGGCCGGCGGTCGGGCGCCACGACGGAGAACGCGTCGAACACCGCCTTCGCGGCCTCCGGATCCACCGCGACGTTCCATTCCGAGGTGGGGGTGGTGTTGCCCGGGTAGTTGAACGCCCCGCCCATCACGACCAGACGGCGCAGCCGGTGGGGGAGTTGCGGATCGAGCCGGACGGCCAGCGCCAGGTTGGTGAGCGGACCGGTGACGAGGCCGACGAGTTCGCCGGGGTGGGCGCGGGTCAGTTCCACCCACGCCTCGGCGGCACTGCGGCCCGACGGACCGTGACCGGGGGAGGGCAGGTCGGCGTAGCCGACGCCGAGCGGGCCGTGCGTGTCCTCGGTCGTCATCAGCGGCGCGACGAGCGGCGCCTCCGAGCCGACGGCGACCTCGATGTCCGGCCTGCCGCACACCTGCAGCCACGCCAGGTTGTTCGCGGTCACCTGCGGGACGGGCACGTTTCCCGCGGTGGAGAGCACCGCGGCGATCTCCGCTTCCGGACTCGCCAGCAGGTAGAGCAGGGCGAGCGCATCGTCGATACCGGTGTCGACGTCGGCGACGAGACGGATGGGTTCGGGCACCCGCCCATCCTGCAGCACGTGCCCGCGGGCCGGAACGGCCGGTGCCGCGGACTGCCGCTCAGGCGGGCGGCGTCGTGTCGACCAGGCCCTCGGGGAGGCGGCGGAACATCTCGGCCAGCTGAGGCAGGAAGTCGCGGAAGCCGCTGGTCTTGCGCCAGAACATGCCGATGTGGCGACGCGGGACGGGATCGGCGAACCGCAGCAGCCGGATCTCCGGGGGCTGCGCGACCGGGGTGGTGACGGCCAGGCGCGGCAGCAGGGTCACCCCCACCCCTGCGATCACCATCTGCCGCAGGGTCTCGAGGCTCGTCGCCCGGAAGCCGTTGCGTTCGGCGGCTCCGGTCAGCCGGCACACCTCGAGGGCCTGGTCCCGCAGGCAGTGACCGTCCTCGAGCAGCAGCAGGCTCTCGTCCGCGATCACCGACAGCGGGGCAGGTTCGGGGGTGGCAGCCAGAGGATGGGAGGCCGGGACGGCGAGCACGAAGTCCTCGGAGAACAGGTACTCCTGGTGCAGGTGGTCGTCGTCGATCGGCAGTGCGAGCACACAGACGTCGAGGTCGCCGCGGCGGAGCCGCTCGAGCAGGTCCTCGGTCTTCTCCTCGATCAACAGCAGTTCGAGGTCGGGGAACCTCGCCCGTACCGACGGTACGACGTGCGGGAGCAGGTACGGGGCGAGGGTCGGGAACAGGCCGATGCGGAGCGTGCCCGACTCCGGGTCGGAGAACTGCCGGGCGATCTCGCGGATGTTCGCGGTCTCGCTCAGAATGATCCGGGCGCGCTCCACGATCTGCGTGCCCGCGCCGGTCAGGGTGATCTGACGCGGGCTCCGCTCGACGAGTTCGACGCCGAGTTCCTGTTCGAGCTTGCGGATCTGGGTCGACAGCGTCGGCTGGCTGACGAAGCAGGCCTCCGCCGCCCGGCCGAAGTGGCGATGGTGCGCCACTGCGGCCAGGTACTCGAGATCACGCAGATTCACGACGGACGAACTACCGGACGGTCGCGGCGACCGAGTCCTCGGCCGGGGCGCTGGTACGGATGAGATGGTCGAACGCGCCGAGCGCCGCCGTCGCGCCGGCACCGGCGGCGACGACGATCTGCTTGTACGGCACCGTCGTGCAGTCGCCGGCGGCGAACACACCCGGCACCGAGGTCTGGCCGCGGTCGTCGATCACGATCTCACCGCGCGGCGACAACTCGACCGTGCCGGCGAGCCACTCGGTGTTGGGCAGCAGGCCGATCTGGACGAAGACGCCTTCGAGCTCGAGCGTGTGCGACGTCTCGGTGGTGCGGTCCAGGTAGGTCAGGCCGGTGACCTTGTTTCCGTCGCCGAGGACTTCGGTGGTCGCCGCGCTGACGACGATGTCGACGTTGGGCAGACTGCGCAGTTTGCGCTGCAGCACCTCGTCGGCGCGCAGCACGGAGTCGAACTCGATGAGCGTGACGTGCGCGACGACGCCGGCGAGATCGATCGCGGCCTCGACGCCGGAGTTGCCGCCGCCGATCACGGCGACGCGCTTGCCCTTGAACAGCGGTCCGTCGCAGTGCGGACAGTAGGTCACGCCCTTGTTGCGGTACTCGGTCTCGCCGGGCACGTTCATCGAGCGCCACCGCGCGCCGGTGGACAGGATCACGGTACGGGCGAGCAGGGAGGCGCCGCTGTCCAGTTCGACCTCGACGAGGCCGCCCTCGGTGGTCGCGGGCACGAGCTTCGCGGCGCGCTGCAGGTTCATGACGTCGACGTCGTACTGACGGACGTGATTGTCGAGCGCGGCGCCGAACTGGGGACCCTCGGTGTAGGGCACGGAGACGAAGTTCTCGATCGCCATGGTGTCGAGCACCTGGCCGCCGAAGCGCTCGGCAGCGAGACCGGTTCGAATTCCCTTGCGGGCGGCGTAGATCGAGGCGGCCGCGCCGGCCGGTCCGCCGCCGACGACGAGTACGTCGAACGGGTCCTTCTCGGCGATCGCGGCGGCCGCGCGGTCTGCGGCGCCGGTGTCGAGCTTGCCGACGATCTGCTCGAGGCTCATGCGGCCCGAGTCGAACAGCTCACCGTTGAGGTACACCGTCGGTACGGCCATCACCTGGCGCCCGTCGACCTCGTCCTGGAACAGGGCACCGTCGATGGCGACGTGCTTGATGCGCGGATTGAGCACGCACATCAGGTTCAGGGCCTGCACGACGTCCGGGCAGTTCTGGCAGGAGAGCGAGAAATAGGTCTCGAAGTGCAGTTCGCCGTCCAGGTCGCGGACCTGCTGCTGCAGTTCCTCCGGCTCCTTCGACGGGTAACCGCCCACCTGGAGGAGGGCGAGTGCGAGGGAGGTGAACTCGTGACCGAGCGGGATGCCGGCGAAGCGGACCTCGACGTCGGCGCCGACTCGGCGGATGGCGAAGGAGGGGCGCCGTGCGTCGTCGTCGCGGCGCTCGTGGGTGATCTTGTCCGACATCGCCGCGATCTCGTCGAGGAGGGCGGCGAGTTCGGCGGACTTGGGTCCGTCGTCGAGGGAGGACACGAGCTCGATCGGCAGGGTCAGCCGCTCGAGGAGGGACTTCAGTTGGCCGGCGAGCGAGGCTTCGAGCATGGGTATCTACTCCATCGACGGGTGGGAAGCGGTGATCGGAAGGCGGCACGGCGCCGGGTGGTTCGGCGCTCCGGGAGCGCGGGGCCCGATGTGGGCCGGGCCCCGCGCCGCAGGAATGTCGGATCCGGAGGTGTCAGATCTTGCCGACGAGGTCCAGCGACGGGGCGAGGGTCTCGGCGCCCTCTTCCCACTTCGCCGGGCAGACCTCGCCCGGGTGCGACCGCACGTACTGGGCGGCCTTGACCTTGCGGACGAGCTCGGCGGCGTTGCGGCCGATGCCCTCGGCGGTGACCTCCATGAACTGGACGATGCCGTCGGGATCGACGAGGAAGGTGCCGCGGTCGGCCAGGCCCTCGTTCTCACGCAGCACCTCGAAGTCGGTGCTGATCTGCAGGGTCGGGTCGCCGATCATGGCGTACTTGATCTTGCCGATGGTCTCGGAGGAGTCGTGCCACGCCTTGTGCGTGAAGTGAGTGTCGGTGGAGACCGAGAAGACCTCGACGCCGAGCTTCTGCAGCTCCTCGTAGTGGTCGGCAAGGTCACCGAGCTCCGTCGGGCAGACGAAGGTGAAGTCGGCCGGGTAGAAGAAGAAGATCGCCCACTTGCCCTTGATGTCCTCGTCGGAGACGGAGATGAAACCACCCTCCTGGTAGGCGGTCGCGGAGAAGGGCTTGATCTGCTTGTTGATCAGGGCCACGTTGAACCTCTGTTCGGTCGATGGGGAATCTGACCTTTCGAACACTAACGAGTTTCGATAGATAAGGCCAATCGGTCGAGCCCATGCCATTGATAGCCTGCATCTATGGACCCGATCGACCCGGAGAAACCCCCAGTTGGGCGACGGAACCGCCGTCGGCGCGCCGATGCGGTGCGCGACAGGAAGTGACCGATATCACGGCTGGTGGGGGGCGGTATCGGTGACGCGGAATACCGGGTAGGGCGGGGCCACGGCCGCGAGCTCCGCCGGGGTGGGTTCACCGGTCAGGCCGAAGTACATGTCCGCCTCCCGAGCGATCTTCCGGTGACCGGGCTGCCGCCCGCCCCGCAGCAGATAGGCGCGGACGATGTCGGCACGGGCGGGGACCGGTACCTCGACCAGGGTGACCGCCCGGCGTCGGCGACCGCGGGCCAGCACCGCGCGCCCGCCGGCAGCCCGCACGTTGCGGGCCCACTGGGACTGCCCGGCCAGCGACAGCAGGTACTGCTCGCCGTCGTGGTCCAGCAGCACCAGGTTGGTCCGGCGCACGACACCGGAGCGGCGGCCGGGGACCTCGAGCGTCACGACACTCCTCGGACTGAGTCGCAGCCGGGTCAGCGCGTGGCCGAGCCACTGCAGCCGCGCGTACAGCGGCGGTGGGGGCCGGTACCGGCGCGCTCCGCCGTAGCGGGGCGCGGCCACGGCGGTCCGGAGCCTGCGCAACCGGCCGGCCCGGGGGCGGTCGAGCTGCCGGGCCAGGTGGTGCAGCGCCCCGGTCGTCCCGGTGGTCAGCGGCAGCCCGTGCCCGGGGGCGAGTATCCGCGGCTCCAGTGCCGCCAGGGCAGCGACGGACCGCACGGCCGCCGGCCAGTTCCAGGTGGTGTACCGGGGTGGCCCGGCCGGCCGCTGCCGGCCGGTCAGCGCCCCGGTGACCGAGTTCAGGTCCACGGTCGCCGCGGCGTCCCCGGTGATCAGTACGCCGTCGCTGCGCCGCAGGTAGGCCACGTGCCCAGGGGTGTGCCCGGGGGTATGAACCCATTGCCAGTCCGGCAGTCCCGGCACCCCGCCCCCCGGCTCCAGCGGACGCACGACGTCGGTGATGTCGCCTGCCTGCTCGATCCGCGCCCGAGTCCGCCGGGGCAGCAGTCGCATCAGTGGGGCCACCAGCCACCGGTCCAGCGGCATCGGATACTCCGGCAGGTAGCGGCCCGCAGCCATCGGCAGCTCCGCGGGGTGCACGTACACCGGCACTCGCCAGGTCCGGGCCAGCGCTCCGGCCGCCCCGCAGTGGTCCGGGTGGATGTGGGTCAGCACGATCGCTGCCGGTGTCGTCCCCCGGCCGAACAACGACTCTGCTGCCGCGGTGACGGCCTCGGCGCTGCCGGTCCAGGCCGCGTCCACCAGTACCCACGGCGTTCCCGACCCGAGCAGGTAGACGTTGGGGGCGACGGCAGTCCGCCCGGCCCGGAGCAGGTGGACGCCGGGGGCGATCCGGTGCGGTCCGGTGGTCATCGGGTGCTCCTGCTGTGGTGATCGTCGGGGATCCCGAGTCGGTGGCGTGCTGCCAGGCCCCGAGCCGGTCGCGAGCCCGGGCGGTCGGCAGCGCACGATCACCCCGCCGAAGGGCGGGCGATCCCGACCACCCTTCGGTTCTCTGTCCGGCAGCGCCGTGAACCGATATCCGGTCAGTGTATTCAACCTGCTCGATGTCGATCGACATCCGCCGGCACACGCTGCCGCCGGGGGCGCGTGCCGGATAGTCGGGCTCCGGGAGGTTGTGCCGATCCACGCTCCGCGCGACCATCGTTCGATGACCGGCCATGTCGAGGTCCGGGCGTACGCCGAGTTGAACGACTTCGTTGCGCCCGAGTCACGGGGCGTCGCGGTGCGACGACCGTTCCGGAGCCACCAGACGGTCAAGGACGTCGTCGAGGCGATGGGCATACCCCACACCGAGATCGACCTGATCGTGGTCGACGGAGAGCCGGTGGACTTCGCGTACCGCCCGCGGCCGGGTGCCCGCATCGCGGTTTATCCGCTGTTCGAAGCGCTCGACATCGAACCGATCACCCGGCTGCGCCCGGCTCCGCTGCGTGACCCCCGCTTCGTGGTCGACGTGAACCTGGGCCGGCTGGCACGCCTGCTCCGGTTGCTCGGGTTCGACGTGCTCTGGACGTCCGACATGGACGATGCGGAACTGGCGCGGATCGGGAGTGCCCATCAGCGGATCCTGCTGACCCGCGACCGCGGACTGCTCGAGCGCCGGGAGATCACCCACGGGTTGTTCGTGCACGCCGACCGTCCGCTCGAGCAGATCGTCGAGGTCGTGCGCCGACTCGATCTCGGGGCACGGTTCGCTCCGTTCACCCGGTGCCTGCGCTGCAACGGCAGACTCGTCGCGGTGCCCAAGGAGGAGGTGCTCGAGCAGCTCGAGCCGCTCACTCGCCGTTTCTACGAGGACTTCTCCCGCTGCACGGAGTGCGGCCGGATCTACTGGGCGGGCTCGCACCACCGGAAACTGGTTGCTCTCGTGCGGGAGATCGGTGGGGAGATCTGACGCGCTCAGATGCGCAGACCGACCTCGACGATCGCCTGGGCGACGGCGCGCACCGGCGCCTGATGGCGGCGCGCGTAGGAGCGGATCAGTTCGAACGCCGCGGCCGGAGTGACGCCGCGGGCCTGCGCGGTGATGCCCTTGGCCTGCTCGACGACGACGCGGGTGTCGAGCGCGGTCTGCAGTTGCGCCGAGAGCTGTTCCTGCTGGCGCAGCTTGTCGGAGTTGACGATGTAACCGGTGGCCATGTCGGCGAACACCTGCGCGGCGGCGAGCTCGTCGTCGGCCCATTCCCGGGGTTCGCGGCAGTAGAGGTCCAGGGCACCGACCTTGACCTCGCCGAGTTGCATCGGGACGCCGGCGACGGCGGCGATCCCGAGCCGCCGTGCCTCGGCGGCGAATTCCGGCCACAGGTCGTCGCGGCCGCGGACATCGGCGACGGCGACGGTCTCGCCGTGGTTGAACGCGTGGGCGCACGGTCCGGCGTCGAATCGCTCCTGGCACCGTTCCATCGCCTCGATCTGTTCGCCGGCGGCGGTGACGAACCGGAGGCGGCCGTCCACGTGCAGAGTCACTCCGGCCCCCGTCAGTTCGAGCACGGAGGTCACCTTGCGCACGACTGCGTCGAGGGCGGCGTCGACCTCGTACGGGGTCAGCAGGCGCTGCGCGAACTTCGACAGTGCAGCGACGAATTCCTCGTGCCGGTAGGCCATCACCACCCCCTGGGCCGCGCGGACGTATCCCGTCGTACTTCAAGTGTTCCCCGGAACGCCGCAATGATGCCGCGAAAGTCCGGATCCGGGCCGCTGCACGTTCCCGAGTGGCGCCGAGCGCCTGGGTCCCTAGGATTCGATCACGCGATCCGGGCGCCGCGGACGCGAGCGACGGAGAAGGAGGCTGTGCGATGACCGAGGAAGCCGGCACTCGGGACGTCCCCGGCACCGAGGTGGGAGCCGAGTTCCGGTCCAGCTACCGCCACGGCTTCCTGCGGGTCGCGGCCTGCGCGACGCCGACGGCGATCGTCGACCCGGCGGCGAACGCGGCGACGGTGCTTCGAGCCGCCCGGGTCTGCCACGACGACGGGGTCGGGCTCGCCGTGTTTCCCGAGCTGACCCTGACCGGGTACTCGGTCGAGGACCTGTCGATGCAGGACACGGTGCTGGAGGCGGCCGAGCGGGCACTGGCGGAGATCGTCGCCGGGTCGGCGGGCCTGCTGCCCGTCCTGCTGGTGGGCCTGCCGTTGCGGCACCGGCACCGGATCTACAACGTGGCGGCGGTCGTGCACCGCGGGCGAATCCTGGGGGTCGCCCCCAAGTCGTATCTGCCGACGTATCGGGAGTTCTACGAGCGCCGGCAGATCGCGCCTGGCGACGACGTGCGCGGCACGGTCCGGATCGCCGGTCACGAGGTCCCGTTCGGTCCCGACCTGCTGTTCGAGGCCACCGATGTTCCCGGTCTGGTGCTGCACGTGGAGATCTGCGAGGACATGTGGGTTCCGATCCCACCCGGCGCGGAGGCCGCCCTGGCCGGCGCCACGGTGCTGGCGAACCTGTCGGGCAGCCCGATCACCGTCGGCCGCGCCGAGGACCGGCATCTGCTGGCTCGTTCGGCGTCGTCGCGCTGCCTGGCCGCCTACGTGTACTGCGCGGCGGGAGCGGGGGAGTCCACCACCGACCTGTCCTGGGACGGGCAGGCAATGGTGTACGAGAACGGAATGCTGCTCGCCGAGACCGAGCGGTTCCCGCGCGCCGAACAGCACGCGGTGGCCGACGTCGATCTCGAGCTGCTGCGCAACGAGCGCACCCGCATGGGCACCTTCGACGACAACCGGCGTCGCCACGCGGACCGGCTCGACGCGTTCCGCCGCATCGCGTTCACCCTCGCGCCCCCACTCACCGACATCGGGCTGCGACGCCGGGTCGAGCGCTACCCCTTCGTGCCGTCCGATCCGGCTCGCCTCGAGCACGACTGCTACGAGGCCTACAACATCCAGGTCGCGGGGCTCGAGCAGCGCCTGCGCGCGTTGAGTGGTCCGAAGCCCGGCGGCCCGAAGGTCGTGATCGGTTTGTCCGGCGGACTCGATTCCACGCACGCGCTCATCGTCGCTGTCAAGGCGATGGACCGGCTCGGCCGTCCGCGCGAGGATGTGCTCGCCTTCACCCTCCCGGGATTCGCGACGAGCGACCGGACCCGGGAGAACGCGCGCAGGCTGTGCCACGCGCTCGGGGTGACGCTCGAGGAAATCGACATCACCCGTGCCGCACACGTGATGCTCGAGGACCTGGGGCACCCGTTCGCGCGCGGGGAGCAGGTCTACGACATCACGTTCGAGAACATCCAGGCCGGGCTGCGCACCGACTATCTGTTCCGGGCCGCGAACCAGCGCGGTGGACTGGTGCTCGGGACGGGGGACCTGTCGGAGATCGCACTGGGCTGGTCGACGTACGGCGTCGGGGACCAGATGTCGCACTACAACGTCAACGCCGGGGTGCCGAAGACCCTCGTCCAGCATCTGATCCGCTGGGTCGTCTCCTCCGGACAGTTCGACGACGGCGAGCCGGCCGGCAATGCGGTCGGCGCCGTTCTCGAGGCCGTCCTGGGCACCGAGATCAGTCCCGAACTGGTCCCGGTCGGGGAGGGGGAGACACCGCAGAGCACCCAGGCCACGATCGGTCCGTACGACCTGCACGACTTCTTCCTGTTCCAGGTGCTGCGTTTCGGGTTCCGGCCGTCGAAGATCGCCTATCTGGCGTGGCAGGCCTGGCACGAGGCCGGTGCCGGGGACTGGCCGTCCGGCCATCCCGCGCATGCCCGCCGCGCGTACGACCTGCCCGAGATCCGGCGGTGGCTCGGCGTGTTCGTCCAGCGGTTCTTCGCCTTTAGTCAGTTCAAACGGTCCGCGATGCCGAACGGGCCGAAAGTTGCTGCCGGTGGCTCGCTCTCACCGCGCGGGGACTGGCGCGCGCCCTCGGACGCGTCCGCGCGCATCTGGCTCGACGAACTCGAACGGGAGGTGCCGCACGACTGCTCAGGTGCCGAGGAGGCCGGTCAGCGGTGAGTCGACTCGCCGCCCGTGCATCGCTGCCGAGATGCCGTCGAGGATGTGCTCGAGGACGGCCGCCGACGTGGCGAAGTTGATGCGCACGAACGCTTCTGCCGAAGGTCCGAAGGGTTTGCCGCCGTCGACCAGCACCCGGCCGAGGTCCCGGATCCGGCGGACCGGATCGTCGACGGCCGCAGCCGAGACATCGACCCAGGTGAGGTAGGTGCCCTCCGGCCGATGGTGGCGGGCGTCCGGCAGGTGCTCGCGCAGCGCGGCGTCGACCCGCCGGCGGTTGCGGTCGAGCACCCGGAGCAGGGTGTCCTGCCAGTCCTGGCAGTGTCGCCATGCGGCCAGGGTGCCGAGCACCGCAGGGGTCGAGACGGTGCCGTACAGGTCGGGCGGTTCTCGGTCCCGCACGGCGAGCAGTTGCTTCGGCCCGTAGTGCGCGACGGCACAGCGCAGTCCGGCGATGTTGAATGCCTTGCCGGCCGAGGTGAGGGTGATCGTTCGAGCCGCCGCGTCCGGACCGATCGACGCGAACGGGACATGCCGGTGGGGCGCGTAGATCAGCTCCGCATGGATCTCGTCGCTGACCACGAGCAGGTCGAACTCGGCGGCAAGTTCGGCGATGCGGGTGAGTTCGGGACGGGTGTGGACGCGTCCGGTCGGGTTGTGCGGGTCCACCAGGACGAGCACTTTCGGGCGCTCGGCGACGAGCGAGGGCCTGAGCGTGTCGAAGTCGAGCCGCCACCCCTCGTGGGTGTCGACGAACGGGAATTCGACGGTCCTGCGGCCCATTGCCGCGATCGTGGCCAGGAAGGGCGGGTAGTTCGGGGTCTGGATGACGACGCCGTCGCCACGCTCGGTGTGCAGGTGCAGGATCAACTGCAGTGCCTGGATGAGATCGGTCTGCTCCCGTACGTCGGCGGGGTCGACGGTCCATCCGTACCGGGACTGCATCCGCCGGGCGAACTCCGCGCGGAGCGGGGTGCCGCCGGCCCAGTCGGGGTAGCCGAGTTCGCCCGACCGGGCCGCGTCGCACAGCGCGTCCCCGATCACGGGGGCGATCGGGAAGTCCATGTCGGCCACCCAGGCCGGGAGGGCGCCGGCACGGACGGCGCGTGCCCACTTGACGCCGGTCCGGCGAGCGAGATCGCCGATATCGAGGTCGTCGAATCCGGGATGACGGCCCTCCGGCGTGGGTGACGCTCCGGTCATCGGTGAGCCCCGGGCCGAAGACGCCTGCGATGCGGCGATCCCCATCCGGTCGGCGTCGTTCGTCGTCGGGTGGCCGAACGGTCCATGCAGTGAGTGTGCCCGCCCCGCGGACCGGACGGGGTCGAACCCGGCATCCGATCCGGTGCCGTTGCTCCGTCACACCAGGCGGTGGCGAGGGTACTGTCGCGTCGGCCGGTCGTTCAGCCACGACGTAAGGTGCGGCCGTCGGGCAGGGTTCGGCCGCTCAGCAGCGCCACCAGGCGTCCGCTGTCGGCCCGCACCACCTCGCCGCTGCCCCAGTCCCAGTCGGTGTCGTCGGCTTCGAGCCGGACCTCGGTCAGGTCGACACCGAACAGCGCGCCGTTCGCGGCGGTGAGCTGGTCGAGGACGGCTACCACGGCCTCGGCCGGCGCCACCGTCGGCCGATCGAGCGCGACCGTGACGTCGAGGGAGTGGATCACTGCGTGGCTGAGTGCACCGGCCGCCCCGCCGCCCGGCGGCTGCCACGAGTGCAGCAGCGGTGACCGGAGTTGGGCCAAGTGCTCGGAGACCGGCAGGACGGCGTCGCGGGCGGCCACGGTGTCCGACAGCACGGTGAAGTCGCCGCCCGCCGCCGCCATCTCGGCTCCGAACTGCCCGGGTGTGAGCCGCGCCGGCATGGTCACGTGGGCGACCACGTGGCGAACCTGCCACTTCGCGCAGAGCGAGGGCGCGTCCCAGGTCTCCGCGGGGACGGAGGCGAGCAGGTCGGCCAAGCCGCCGTACGTCGGCGCTACCCCGGATTGCAGGTTCACAGTCGGTTCCCTTTCAGTCGGTGGGGCAAGGTGATCGTCGAATTCGTGCTGCGAGAGTTGAGACTCCGCGGGCCGGACGAACTCATCGGGGGAACGGGGGCGTGTTCAGGCGAGGACGTTGTCGTGCAGGTAGTTCGCCAGCTGGGTGCGGGAGCGGACACCGAGTTTTCGGTACAGCCGTCCCAGATGCATTTCGATGGTCTTGACGCTGAGGAAGAGCTCCTCGGCGATCTCCCGGTTGGTGCCGCCGTGCGCGGCGAGCCGGGCCACCTGCAGTTCCTGCGGGGTGAGCCGGTGCCCGGCAGCGGGTGCGGACCCGTCGACCGGCCGGCCGACGGCGCCGAGTTCCGTCGCGGCCTGCGCCGCCCACGTACGGGCCCCGATGTGCCGGAACGCGACGAATGCCGCCTCCAGGTGTTCGCGTGCGTCGCGCCGACGCCCGGCGCGGCGCAACCGCTCGCCGAAGCACAGGGCGGTCCGGGCGGTGTCGAACGGGGAGGGCGAGCGTGCGTGCAGGTGCAGGGCCCGGGTGAACCACGCATTGCATTCCGCGTCGTCGCCGATCAGGGCCCGCGCCCGGCAGACGAGAGCCCCGAGCGCGTCGGGCAGCCCGAGGTCCGGGAGCAGCCGCAGCTGTTCGCGGACCGCGTCCGGGACCTCTCGCCCTGTCCGGACGTACGCTTCGATCAGGTCGGCGGACGACGCCCGGGTGAGAAGGAGGTCGTCCGCGCCGCCGGAGGGCCGACGGTTCGCCTCCTGCAGAAGGGAGAGGGCGCGGTCGGGCCGATTCAGGCTCAGTTCCAGCAGCCCGAGCGCATCCAGGGCGTCGCGGTGCATCTCGCCCGGGCCGATCCGCTCGCGGATCCGCAACGACTGGGCGGCGTGCGTCCGGCAGGCCTGTTCGTCACCGAGCTGCGCCTCGAGTTCCGCAAGGCATCCGAGGGCCGCGCACTGCACGAGCAGCTCACCCGTTCGGGCGGCCAGTTCGACGGCCTCGGTGGCCGCGCGACGACCGGAGTGCAGACGTCCGAGGCGACTGTCGGTCAGCGCCGTGACGTACAGAGCCAGGGGCAACTGACCCCAGGCGCCTTCGGCTCGGAGCCGGTGCACCAGCGGCTCGAGCACCCGCCGCGGGTCGCCGTCCTCCCCGTGCCAGGCCACGGCGCCCAGCTCCGTCAGCAGAACCCATTCGACGTCGGCGTCGGCACCCGACCGCGCCAGCGCCTCGGCATCCTGCAACCAGCGCACCCCGTCGGAGGTGTTGCCGGACATCGACAGCGCGCTGCCGATCACGAACGTGCCGAGCAGTGCCGTGTCCGTGTCCCGGGGTGGCGCGGCTCGGATCGCCCGGCGGGCGAGCCGCAGCGCCCCTTCCGGCTCGCCGCAGACGAGCGCTCCCTCCGCCGCCAGGGCCAGCAGGTACGCACCGCGCGCCGGCCCGAGGTCGGCGGCACTCGTCTCCCACAGTCGGCGTGCGACACACGCTGCGCCCGTGTGCAGTTCGACCCGTCCACGGATGCTCGCGCCCACGGCACGCAGCTCCGGATCGGTGGTGTGATCCTCGGATCGGTCCAGCAGTCGCAGCGCCGTCGTGCTGCGACCCGCGCGCCGCGCCGCGTCGGCTGCGGCGCACAGGCGCCGGGCCGTGCCCGGCTCGTCGGCGGAGAACGCGGCGGCCTGTTCCATGACGACCGCGACGGCTGCGCATCCGCGGCGTTCCGACGTCAGCCGCGCGGACTGTTCGAGTTCCCGGGCGGTGTCCTCGTCCGGGGCGAGGGTGGCCTCGGTCAGGTGCCACGCACGACGATCCTGCCGAGCCGGATCGGTGAGCCGGTCGGCCACCGCGCGGTGCAGCGCTCGCCGTCGTGTCGGGGACAGATCGCAGACCGCGGCGCTCCGGATCAGCGGATGGGGAAAGGACAACCGGCCGCCCCCGAACGAGGCCAGCCCGGCGTCCTCGAGTGCCGCCAGGGCACGACGGTCGATCCCCAGGTCGGCCAGGACGGCGGACACCACCGGCAACCCGTCGTCGGCGGCTACGGCCGCGACCTCGAGGGCGCGGCGCGTCGCACCGTCCAGCGCGGCGATGCGGGTGCCGAAGATGCCGGTCGCGGCGGTTCCGGCGCGGACCGGGAGGCGCAGTGGCCGGGTTCCGGCGAGTTCGTCGGCCGAAAGGGTGCCGGCCAGTTCCACGAGTGCCGACGGGTTGCCTCCCACCTGCGCGGCCGCCGCCGACACCACGTCGTCCGGGAGCCGCCGCCCCAGGACCGCGGCCAGCAGCTGCCCGGCCGTGACGTCGTCGAGGCCTCGCACCACCGACGTCTCGAGGCCGGCCGGACCCCGCGGTTCGCGGGTGGCGACCAGTATCCCGATCCGCTCGGTGCGCAGCCGCCGAGCGACGAAGACGACGGCGTCCAGAGTCGGCCGGTCCAGCCACTGCGCATCGTCGACGAGCACCAGCAGCGGCGTGCTGCAGGCGGCTGCCGTCAGCGTCCGCAAGAACGCGGCGCCCACCGCGAAGCGGTCCTCCGGGTCGGGGATCTCACGCTCGGCGGAGCCGCGCAGCGCCCGGGGTGCCGGCACCGCGTGGGCCGGCATCACCGTCAGCAGCCGTTCGAGTGCCGCGAGGGGGAAGGACGTTTCGGCCTCCGCGCCCGAGACCGCCGGCACCCGGAGTCCGCCGGAATGATCGCGGGCGTAGTCGAGGAGAGCGGTCTTGCCGATGCCCGCTTCGCCGCTCAGGACCAGCGCACCACCCGCTCCCTGCCGGATGGCGGCAAGCAGCCGATCGATGCGTGCGCATTCCGGTCCCCGCCCGAGCAGCACAGATTCACCGTAGCGCCGGGCTGAGGCCGAAACCCCTCTTCTCAACCGAAATGGAAGCACCGGACGCCCGGCTCCACCGAAACGAGACCCGTCGGTACGGGGCGGGGAGGTCTGCCGCGCGCTCGTTCGCGTGCCCTGATACGTAGGCCCTGATACCGGGTGTGATGCCCGGCTGAGGGGTAGACGCACAGTAGGGTCACTGCGGTAACGGGGAGCGCTGTGACATGAAGTGAGGGGCCCATGTCGGTGTCCGAGATGATGTCGCCGGGAACTCGTGCCTTCTGGGACCGGAGTTTCGCCGGGCGGTTGTCGTTGTTCGAGGCGCTGCGTTCCCGGCCGGCGATCGAGTTCCACGCCGAAGTCACGGGTCCGGGTTTCTGGTCGGTGGTCGGCTACGACGACGTGGTCGCGGTGAGCCGTAACCCGGAGCTGTTCTCCTCGGCACAGGGTTTCACCATCGACGACGTCCCAGCCGAGATCCGCGAGTTCGCGATGTCGATGATCGCGATGGACGATCCCCGTCACCGGAGCCTGCGCTCGATCGTGCAATCGGCGTTCACCGCGGCCTCGGTCCGCTCGATCACCGACCGTATCCGCGGGCATGCCCGCCGGATCGCCGCCGATCTGCCGCGGGGGGAGGTGTTCGACTTCGTCGACCGGGTCGCCGGCCGGTTGCCGGTGCAGGTGATCTGCGAGTTGCTCGGCATCCCCGAGCCGGATCGGCCGCGGATCGTCGACCTGGCGGGCGAGGTGATCCTCGGGGGCGGGGAGGACTTCGCGACCGCCCCCGGGGGTGCACTGGGACTGGCCCAGATCTACGGATACGCCCTGGATCTGGGGGAGAGGCGCAGGACCGAGCCGGGTAAGGACCTGACCTCGACGTTGATGACCACCGTCGTCGACGGACAGTCCCTGACCCCGTCCGAGTTCGGCTCGTTCGTCATCTTGCTGCTCACCGCCGGTTTCGACACCACCCGGCAAGCGCTGGCCTGGGCGCTGCACCTGCTCAGCACGCACCCCGACCAGCTGCGGCTGCTACGCACCGATTTCGCCGCCCGCATCGACGGCGCGATCGACGAGGTGATCCGGTACGCCTGCCCGGTGCCGTACATGCGCCGCACCGCCACCGTCGACACCGAACTCGGCGGCGCCCGCATCCGGGCGGGGGAGAAGGTGGTGATGTGGTACCTGTCCGCCAACCACGATTCCACCGTATTCACGGACCCGGACCGGTTCGACATCACCCGCCCGAACGCCGGCAGACATCTCGGGTTCGGCGCCAAGGACATCCACCACTGCCTCGGTGCCCATCTCGCCCGCACCGAGTTGCGGGTGATGCTCGAGGAACTGCTCTCCGCCCACCCAGGGATCCGCGCGGTCGGCGAGCCCGAACTGCTGTTGTCGGCGTTCGTCAGCGGCCTCGGCTCCCTGCCGGCACGCGTGTGAGACCGGCCCGGATCCGGTCCGCCGCGCCAGGTGCCCGCCCGCCTGCACCCAGGTTCCGGCGTCAAGCGGCCCGCGCTCGCCGCTGTCGGCGCGTCGTTACGAGGTGGGGCGGCCGGCCTTGCGCCCGGCAGTACCTGACGGCACCACAGTTCGGATGTCACCTGTTCCCCTCGGTCCCGACCACCTTCGGCGTGGTTTCGGCCGGCGGTGGCTGGTTACGCATCGTCCAGCGCGTGGGCGTGATCCGCCGCAAACGTGCCCGGCCCCTGGACGGCTGTGGTCGTTTCTCGTCCTCGCTCTTGTTCGTGTGGTGCGGCGTTTCCTCGTCCTCGTCTTTTCCGTCCTCCGGTTCCTCGCCGACAGTGGAGTCCGCGGTGTGCTGCGGGTGAGGATGCCCACGACGGCCGATCCTCTTCACCCCCGCGGCCAGGTGCCCGCCGCCGGCGACGACGTTCGCACCGCGCGACCGGAGGCGGTCGCGGAGCGAACCGACGTGCTCGCCGGTGGGCTCGACCGTGGCGGCCGCCGTGTCGAGTAGCTCGTCCCGAACCGAGTCGCCGAGTTTCGTGATCTCCGGTGACGAGGCGAGGAACTCGGCTCCTTCTGCGAGCAGATCCTGAGGCCCACTGGGGGACCGCCCGCCCGCTCGGGCGATCTTCACAGCCAACTTCAACTGGCGCGTGCGTCCCAGCAGGTATCCGGCGCCGACCGCAGCGGCAACCTCGACTCTGGTTCTGGTTTTCGCGATTTTCATGATCGAACCCACTTGCTGTGTGTCGTCGCCGCGCACTGCCTCGGACGTCGGAGCATGTGGGCGTAGGACGCGTCGGTGCGCGCGGGCATATACCCCTGATTACCCCGCGTCCCAGGTCGGCAATCACGAACTCCATCGGAAGCCCCGCAACGCCTCAGTAGAGAAGGAACCGTGAAGGACACCGCTGTTCGATCCGCTCCCGGAGCAGGACAGGGGCCGTGAAGCCGGAGTGAGACCGCGTCGGGCGACGAGGCGCGGGAGCTGTACCGGACGACGCTCACCGAGCTCGGCGTCGCTGGGGAGGTGTGCAGGGGGCTCGAACGAGGTGGCATCGAGCGGAGCGGGGGTCCGGCACCGAGACGTCGGGACGCGGCGACATGTCGCCGGGATGCAGGGTTTTCCCCGTCGCCGCCGCCGAGTTCGTCGGCAATTCTGATACACAGCCGATCCATCTCCGTGCCGTCGGCGCACACCGGTCGCGGCATGAGACGTAAGGAGAAACATGATGAGCAGGAATACGTTTCGTGCGGCTGTAGCAGCGACCGCCATGGCCCCCATGATCGCCCTCGGTACCGGAGCCGCGACCGCGGCACCGGCCGTGCCCACCGCACCCGCCCCCGTCGCCGAGTTCGTGCAGCCGGCGGTGCTGGGTCCGCTCGGTGTCGTCTGTGTTCCGTTGATCTTCGTTCCGGTCGTCGGAGTGCCCCTGTTCGTGGTCTGCCTCGTCTGACCCCGGAGCGACGTCCCGTTGCGGCGACCCGGCCGGGCCGCCGCAACGGGACGGGCGTGCCTACCGAGATGCGCAGCCGGTATCCCGGTAGCTCCTCCCCGACTGTCGTGTACCGAGACGGCCGCTGGGTATCCGGTGGATCGCCGGCCTCGGCGCGGCGCCCGACACCGACCACGGGAGGAAACGAACAGTGACCGACTTCGGCTACACCATGCTCTGCGAGCAGTCCCGGCCCGACCACCTCGTCCACGACGTGCAGATGGCGGAGCAGGCCGGCTTCGATTTCTCGGTGATCAGCGACCACTACAACCCGTGGCTGGAGGAACAGGGACATTCCGGATACGCGTGGTCCGTCCTCGGCGCCGCGGCGCAGGCCACCGAGCGGATCCCGCTCATGACCTACGTGACCTGCCCGATCCTGCGCTACCACCCGGCGGTGGTGGCGCAGAAGGCGGCGACGATGCAGATCCTGTCCGGGGGCCGCTTCCGCCTCGGGCTGGGTGCGGGGGAGAACCTCAACGAGCACGTCGTCGGCAAGGGCTGGCCCGCCGTCGGCACCCGGCACGAGATGCTGGCCGAGGCCGTGGAGATCATCTCGGCACTGTTCGACGGGGGGAACGTGAACTTCCGCGGCGACTACTTCGACGTCGAGTCCGCGCACCTGTACGACCTGCCCGAGGACAGGGTGCCGATCGGGATCGCCGTCTCCGGTCCGCGGTCGTGCTTCCTGGCCGGGGAGAAGGCCGACCTCATGGTCGCCACCGAACCCGAGCCGGACCTGACCCGGATGTTCGACGAAGCGGGGGGAGCGGGCAAACCACGAGTCGGGCAGATCGCCGTCTCCTACGACACCGACCGGGACGCGGCTGTGCACCGGGCACACGAGCAGTTCCGATGGTTCGGCCTCGGCTGGAAGGTCAACCCGGATCTGCCCGCACCGTCCTCGTTCGCGGCCGCGACCCAGTTCGTGACGCCCGAACAGGTCGGGGCGCAACTTCCGTGCGGCGACGACATCGACGAGTACGTCGACAAGGTCCGGCCGTTCGTCGAGGCGGGGTTCACCGAGGTCGCCCTCGTCCAGATCGGCGGTGACCGGCAGGAACCGTTCATCCGGTGGGCCGAACGGGAACTGCTGCCGGCGCTGCGGAGTCTGCTGCCGGGCTCGTGAAACGCGGGCGGCTCCCACCGCGATGGTCTCGGTAGAAGTCAGTTTTCGCTGACGCCGCAGACCTCGGATCCGTGTGGTCCCGAGACCGCAACCGACGGTCGTCCGGCGTCGAAGGGTGCCGAGATGAACGTCGAAACGCGCGTAGCCGGACTGCGTCAGTGGCGCACCGATCGTCTCGAGGACCTCGTGGCCGAGCTCGAACGCACAACCGATCCTGCCCTGCCGTGTTCGGCCCGCGACGTCGCGCGTACCGAGCTGGCGTCGCGCCGGGAGGGCGGAACGGTGGACTGGGTGTGCCGGGTCAGGACCCAGCCCAGGTCCGGCAGTCGTTCGGCGCTGCTGACCCTGGCGTTGCCCATCAGGCTGTCGGAGCCGGAGGTGCGTCACGCGGCCCTCACCCGTGCCCGCGAACTGTTCGGGTCCGACGTCGTCGTCGACAGCGTGCAGTTCGGCAACTGAGGAAGTTCGCCGGAACGCTCAGGGACCGAGCCGCACCGCCGAGATCAGACCGGAGACGGTGGCGGCGGTACCGACCGCGACGAAGCCGGTGACCATGGTGGCGACGGCCCCCGCGGAGACCACGGTGCCGAGCACGCTACCCAGCCGCGGACGCAGGCCGGGCGTCGTGCGGGCCGGGGTCGGGTCGTCGAGGCGTATCGGGTGGGGCGCCGTCGCGGGCGGCAGAGCGAAGAGAGGATCGGTTCGGTGGGCGAAGTTCTCGGACATCAGTGTCTCCCCGTCCGTCGTTGACACTTTGTGCGTCCAGTGTCGCGGCGGTGGGTCTCCGGCAGATGGCCGCATTTTGAACTCTGGGTTTCGTGGAGCAGGCATGCACGCGCCCGGACGCCGGCCACCGCCCCCTGCGCGGTGACCGGCCCCGCCGGTCCGCATCCCCATTCGACGTTCCGGCGCGTTCCCCTCCGAGGAGGGGCCGGGGCGACGGCTCCGGCTGCACGAGAGTGCGGCCTGTCCGGCAGCCTCCCTCGTGTGCAACGCATCGGAGCCTGCCGCGGTGCCGGAGTGAGGGCCCGCGAACGGGGTGAAACCGAGGGTGAATTTCGAGCACCCGGCTCGGACGACAGGACGGCGCCTCGGACGCCGTCCCGGGGACCCGGGCATTCGGGACCGGCCCTGCGATCCGTGCCGATCGTCGACATGCATAATGACCGCAGCGTTGCTGACGCCCATGCAGGGAAAGTCCGGTCCGAGTCCGGCGCTGACCCGCAACGGTAGACCGTCCGCCCGACGGTGAGCCCGATCGCCTGCATGGACGTGCGCGACTCCGGTATTTCGTCGTGGTCTACGAGATGGAGTCCAGCAGGGTAGTCGGTGACCTCTGTCCGGGGCCGCTGCCGTGCCGGAGTCTGCCTCGTGCCACCTGAGCAGAGCACGAGGTCCCATGCCCGTCGACTTCCGCCGTCCCGCCCGCGATGCCGCGGCGGCTCTCGCCGTCCTCACCGTCGCCACTGCGGCCCTGACGGGCTGTTCGCGTGGTGCCGACACCGGCGCCGGCCCGTCCGCCGCGGCCTTCGACGAACCGGTCTCGGTCACCAATTGCGGACGTACCGCCACCTACGACGCGCCTCCGCAGCGGATCGTGTCGATGAACGACCACGTCACCGAAACCCTGATCCAGATGGGTGTGGGGGACCGCATCGTCGGCATGGGGTACGGCGAGAAGGACGACCCGCTCCCCGAGACGGCCGAGCAGTTCCGGGCGATCCCGTCGCTGGCCGCCGAATACCCGACGTACGAGCAGATCCGCGACCTCGAACCGGACCTGGTCGTCGGCGGGATGCGCAGCGCATTCGACGACAAGACCGGCCGGGGTCGGGACACGCTCGAGCAGGCGGGTATCCACACGTTCCTGTTCTCCGAGTACTGCGGTGCCGGGTTCTCCGATATCGCCTTGCTGGAGAACGACTTCGCCCAGCTCGGCGCTCTGCTCGGTGCCGAGGAGCAGGCCGCGGAACTGACCGAGTCGATCACCGCCGAACTCGACGCGGTACGTGCCCGGCTGGAGCAGGCCGGCGTCGCACCCGTGCGCACCTTCTTCTACGACTCCGGCGAAGCCGAGCCGCTCTCGGTCGGTGGCGTGGGCATCGGCAACCTCATCGCCGACTACGCCGGCGCCGACAACATCACCGCCGCAGGCCCGAAGCCGTACTTCACCACCGGCTGGGAGATCGTCGGTGAGCGTGCGCCCGAGGCGATCGTCGTACTCGACTACGGCGCGACCAGCGCTCAGGACAAGATCGCCTATCTGAAGAACCAGCCGATCGTGGCCACCACGCCCGCCGTGCGTAACGACCGTTTCGTCGTCGTGCCGCTCGACGACTTCTTCGAGAGTTCGCGCATGGTCGACTCGGTCGCGACGATCGCCCGCGGACTGCACCCGGCCGCGTTCCCGGACGCGCAATGACCTCCGCCGGCACCCTGACCGGCCCCTCGTCGCCGCACGCGCCGGCCCCGGCGGTCCGGGAGAGTGCCGGGGGCGCGCCACATCGTTCACTGTGGCTGATCCTGCCGCCGCTGCTCGCCGCGCTCGTGCTGGCGCTGGCGGGCGCCGTGTCGCTGGGCACGGTGAACATCCCCTTCGGCGACGTGTGGGCGATCGTCGTGCACCGCCTCGCACCGGGAACCTTCACGCCGTGGTGGACCGCGGCGCGGGAAGCGATCGTCGTCGACTCCCGCCTGCCCCGAGCGTTGACGGCCGCCGTCGTCGGTGCCGCGCTCGCGATCGCCGGCGTGGTGGCGCAGGCGGTGACCCGCAATCCGCTCGCAGATCCCTATCTGCTGGGCGTGTCCTCCGGTGCCGGGTTCGGGGTGGTGCTCGTGACGGTCCTGGGTGTCGGTGGCGGCGCACTCGGTGTTTTCACCCTGCCGTTCGCGGCCTTCCTGGGAGCCCTGGTCCCGCTGGCCGGTGCGGTCGCGGTCAGTGTGCGCGCCCACGCCGTCACCGCGATCGTCCTCGTCGGCGTGGCGATGTCGATGGTGTTCTCCGCGGCGACCACCTTCACCCTGCTGGTCCTCGGCGACGACCATCAGCTCGGCACCGTGATGCGCTGGCTGGCAGGAGGATTCGGAGATGCGACCTGGTCGATGCTGACCGTGCCCGCACTGGTCCTGCTCGTCGTCGGCGGCGGCGTCCTGCTGTGCGGCCGCCAGCTGAACCTGCTCCTCGTCGGCGACGACGGGGCGACCGCGCTGGGACTGAACGTGCGGCGGTTCCGCATCCTGATCCTGCTCGCGGTCTCGCTGCTCACCGCCGCGGCAGTGGCGGTCTCGGGGACCGTCGGCTTCATCGGACTGCTGATCCCGCACGTCGCCGGTCACCTCGTCGGCCGCAACAGCGTCCGGTCGATCCCCGTGGCGGCGGTGGCCGGAGCACTCGCGCTGGTCCTGGCCGACGTCGTCGCCCGCTCGGTCAGCAGCTCGACCGAACTACCGGTGGGGGTCGTCACCGGCCTGCTCGGGGCACCCGCCTTCCTCGTCATGCTGTGGCGCAGTTACGGGCGGGCCCTGTGACCTGCCTGCGCGCCACCGGGGTCCGTGCCCGGCTGGGCGAACGCCTCGTTCTCGACGGGGTGGACCTCGACGTGGCGGCGGGCCGGGTACTCGCCCTCGTCGGACCCAACGGCAGCGGCAAGACGACCCTGCTGCGTGCCTGTTACCGCGCGGTGCCGGTCGGGGCCGGCGCGATCACCGTCGACGACCGGGACGTCACCGACATCAAGCGCCGCTCCCTCGCCCGTCTCGTCGGGGTCGGCGTCCAGGAACCGGTCGCGCTCGGCGGGACGACCGTCCGCGAATCGGTGCGGCTGGGACGCACCGCCCGACGCGGCTGGCTCGAGCCGTTCGGCGACGACGACCGGGCGGTCGTCGAGGACGTGCTCGGCCGGCTCGGGCTGCTGCACCTCGCCGACCGCGACGTACTCGCCCTGTCCGGGGGAGAGCGCCAACGTGTCTCCATCGCCCGGGCCCTGGCCCAGCAACCCCGGGTGCTGCTGCTCGACGAGCCGACCAATCACCTGGACCTGCGTCACCAGCTGGCCGTGCTGGAGCTACTGCGCAGCCTCGCCTCGGACGGGCTCGCCGTCCTGGTGACGCTGCACGACCTGCGGCTGGCGACCGAATACTGCGACCGCATGGCGGTGCTGGACCACGGGTCGGTGGTCGCCGAAGGAACTCCGGAGGACGTGCTGCGACCCGCACTGCTCGCGGAGGTCTTCGGTGTCCGCGGCCGGGTGGGTGTGGACCGCGACGGCCGGCGCACCCTCGACGTCCGGGGGCCGGCCGATGCCTGACAGCCACCCCGACGCCGTGGCGCGTGCCTACGCCGCGGCCCGGGCGCTGCTCGGCGACTTCGCGCACACCGTCGACCTCGGGCCCGTCGTCGTTCCGGGTGCGGTCACGACCGATCCGCACTGGCTGGCCGAACGGGTCCGCGACACCGGGCGCAGATGGAACTGCCCCGATCCCCGGGTCGCCGGCACGCTCTGGTGGTACTCGGCCAGTTCGACACTCGTGGCCGGACCCGTCGCGATGCTCCTGGCCACCGGCAGCGCCCCCGACCCCGACCCGGCCCGGTGGCGCTGCACGCTGCGGCCGGACGGCTACCTCGGCGCGGTACGGTCCTCGCACCTGCTGACCGGGGCCGAGGCCTTCGCGCGTGCTCTCGGGCCGGCGCTGTCGGCGATCGTCTCGCCGCTGGCGGGGGTGTCGGGTGCCTCGGAGCGGGCGCTGTGGGCCGTCGCGTCCGACTCGATCGCCAATCGCGCTCTCGACGCCGGGCGTGCCGCCCACCGCGCCGAGGACGGATGCGCCCTTGCCGCCGTGCTGTCCGTACCGCCGCTGATGCCACCGCGTTTTGTCGACGTGGGGCCGACCGGGACCGTGACGGCGGCGCCAGGCTCGCCGGAATCGGGACGGCGTTTCGTGCGACGCAGCTCCTGCTGCCTGATCTATTGCGCGACCGACAGCGACAAGTGCACGAGCTGTCCGCGCCGGGCACCGGCCGACCGCGACGCGGCGTTGCGGCGGTACGTCGCCGCACGGACGTGAGGCGGATCAGGTCGTCGCGAGCGCGATCAGCGCGATCAGCGCGATCAGCGCCGGCGCGCACTGCGCCGCGGCACCCACGAGCCCGGCACCGCGGGGCCGGCTCATGGCCAGACGGTCCGAGACGAACAGGGCGATCCCGGCGAGGAACATGAACGAACACGTGTAGAGCACGAGTGCGCGTCCGACCGTGTCCTCGCCGGCCCGCCACAGGGCCACCCCCATCAGCGCGCCGGCGCCGAGAAACAGGTTGTAGAAGCCGACGTTGAACGCCCACATCCGCACCGCCGCGACGTCGCCGGAGGGAATGCGGAACACGTCCTCGTGGACCGACGGCCGCCGGAACAGCAGCGTCTCCCACACGAACGCGAGCAGGTGCACGGCCGCGGCCGCCGACGCGGCGATCTGGGCGAGGGTGATCATGGTGCACCCCCCTCCGCCGCGAGCGCGACCCCGTACCTCTCGGTGACCGCTCGGAGAGCGCGGGCGGACTCGTCCGGCGCCTGCGCGGGGTCGAGGCCGTCGAGTGCGCCGAAGAAGCCGCTCATCGACGTCCCGGCCGCGATCAGCAGGAAGGTCGCGGTGTCGGTCAGGACGGTGAAGGAGTTCATCGTTCCCGGCGCGACCGTGATCGTGTCCCCGCCCGCGAGTTCGTGGACGTCCGTTCCGGAACGGACCAGGATCCGGCCCCCCAGAACGTGATACGACTTGGCCCACGGTTCGGCGTGCATGGGCACCGGCACGGTGCGCGGCGCCTCGACGAGGAAGAGTTCGTACGCCCCGCCGGCGTGTGCGCCGGTGGACAGGGCCGTGACGGTGGCGTCGGGCAGGGTGAGACGACGGCCCTCGCCCATCCTGCAGAGTTCGGTGTTGTCGGTCATGTCTGTCACGTTAGGAAGCGCCCGGACGGTGGCCCATCCCCGGAAACGGGGATGGGTGGTAGCCCCGCCGTCAGCGCATACTGGGGTCATGCTCGAGATCCGGGCGGAGAAGGTGGGCCGGGAGGTCGTGGCGCTCGCCGCTGCCGGCGCCGACGTGACGCAGGTGCACGAGCGTGCCATCGAACTCGTCGGCCGGACGGTGCGCAGCGACCTGACGTGCTGGGCGATGATCGATCCCCGGTCCCTGACGATCGGCTCCATGACCAGCGGCCCCGACCGGATTCCGCCGGAGTACGAACCGCTGCTCGCCGAGAGCGAGTACCGCGGGCACGACCCCGGCACCTTCGCCGAACTGTTCCGCACCGGCCGCACGGCGACCCGGGGATCGGATCTGCCCCCGGACGAGGTTGCCCACTGTCTTCGCCACGCCGAGGTGTGGCGTCCGCTCGGAGTGAACCACGAACTGCGCGTGATCTTCCGGATTGGGGAATTGTGCTGGGGCGCAGCCGGGTTCGTTCGGTCCGCCGTGGACTTCACCGATGCGGAGGTCGAGTTCCTCACGCAGGTGGCGCCGGCGGTGGCGGTTGCGACCCGCGCCGCCGTGTGCGCCACCGCCCCCTCGAACCGGGGCGAACCGGGTCCGGCGGTGGTCCTGACCGGGGCCGGAGGTGAGCCGCTCGCGCTCACGGCGGCCGCCCGCGACTGGGAGGAGCGATTCGACGAGATCGCACCGGGACGGCTGGCCGTCATGGTGCGCGCCGCCGCGTTCGGCGCGCGTTCGAGTAGGTCGGGTGTGTTCCGAACGCGGATCCGCGACACCACCGGCGGGTGGATCCTGCTGCGTGCCACCGCGCTGCTCGGCGGTGACGAACCGCAGACCGTGGTCACGATCGAGCCTGCAACCGGCGGCGAACTCGCCGAATTGCTGCTCGCCGCCTATGCCCTCACCGCCCGGGAACGGGACGTGTGCCTCGAGGTGATGGCCGGGTACTCGACCGCCGAGATCGCGGGCCGTCGCGGCATCACCCCGAACACCGTCCACGATCACCTCAAGGCGATCTACACGAAGACCGGCGTGCGCAGTCGGGCCGAACTCAGCGCCCTCCTGCGGTCCGAACGGGACCTGCGCCGAGCCGCGCTTGCCGGGCCGGAGTGAGCACACCGGTCGAGCGCATCTGCCAAGATCAGGTATGCCCCTGACCCGGCGGATCCTGCCCGTGCTGTGCGCACTCGGCCTCCTGACAGCCTGCACGGCCACCGACGACGCGGCACCCGGCCCGTCCGGATCGGCGGACAACGTGGCCGCGTCGGGGACCGCCTCGCCGGCCGATCCCGCGCAGGCCGAGGCCGTGGACCGGATCGTGCGCGACACCATGGCGGAGTCGCACCTGAAGGCGGCGATCGTGCGCGTCACCGTCGACGGCAGGGAGATCCTCACCCGCGCCTACGGCGAATCCACCACGGGCGTGCCGGCGACGACCGACATGCACTTCCGCAACGGCGCGGTGGCCATCTCCTACGTCGCCACGCTGCTGCTGCAACTCGTCGACGAGGGGAAGGTCCGTCTCGACGACACAGTCTCGACGTGGCTGCCCGACATCCCGCATTCGGACCGGGTCACCCTCGGTCAGCTCGCCCAGATGACCTCCGGCTACGCCGACTACGTGCAGAATCCCGAACTGTCGGACGCGATCTACCGGAACCCGTTCCGGAGCTGGACACCCGAGGAACTGGTCGACCTCGGCACGTCCCAGCCCCTCTTCTACGAGCCCGGCACCAACTGGAACTACGCACACACCAACTACGTGATCCTCGGCCTGGTCCTCGAGAAGATCACCGGCCGGCCGGTGGCGGAACTGCTGCAGGAAAAGGTGCTCGACCCGCTCGGACTGGACGGCACGACGCCGTCTCAGACGCCGACGATCCCGGAACCGGTGCTGCATGCGTTCAGCTCGGAACGCCGGCAGGCGCTCGGGATCCCTGCCACGACCCCCTTCTACGAGGAATCCACGTTCTGGGATCCCTCCTGGACCATCACTGACGGGGCCGTCCAGACCACCGACATCCACGACCTGCACGACACCGCGGTTGCCGTCGGCACCGGCACGCTGCTTTCACCGGAGTCGTACCGGGCGATGGTGTCGACCGACGTGCGCGGCCGGACCACCGCGCTTCCCGGTTGCCCAACGTGCTTCCCGCAGTCCGAGGGTTACACCTACGGACTCGGGGTGGTGATCACCGGCAACTGGCTGATGCAGAACCCGCTGTTCGGTGGGTACGCCGCGGTCGAGGCATACCTGCCGTCGCAGAAGATCGCCGTCGCCGTCGCCGTCACCTACGAGCCGGCGGCCTTCGACGACACCGGTGCGTACTCGAACGAGGCCGACACGATCTTCCGGCGGATCGGTGCGCAGCTCGCCCCGGGCGATGCGCCCCCGCCGCGGCCCATCCGGTGACATGCCCGCCCACGCTCACCCGGTGACACCCCCCGTCCACCCGGTCACAGCAGCCCCGACAGCCGGGCCGAGCCGTCGACGAGGAACCGCACGAGCGCCGCGTCGTCCGGGGTGACCCGCGACGCCGACCCCTGCAGGTAGAGGCCGCCGACGACGAACGCCGACCGGTCCCGGATCGGCGCCGCCAGCGCGGCCCGCCCGATCCGGCACTCCTCGCCCTCGTACGCGTAGCCCGCGACGGCGACGGCGCGCAGCTCCTCGGCGAGGACGCCGGGGTCGCAGATCGTGCGGTCGGTCAGGCGCCGCAGCCGCGGATCGGGACGCACGTGCGGATGGTGCGCCAGCATCAGCTTGCCGAGGGCGTTGGCATGCAGGTTCTTCGCCAGCACACCGACGGCGACGATCTCGTGGTCGGGATCCTTGTCCACGAACCGGAGCCGCCCGGCCGCGAACGAGGCGACATGCACCCCGAAGCGGGTGTGGGTGCGCAGCTCCTCGACGACGTCGTGCAGCGTCGGCGACGGGCTCGTCTCCGCGGCCGCCCGCGCCAGCTCCGCGGTGCGACGGCCCAGCGCGAAACCGGACAGGTCCGGCACACGGACGAGGAATCCGTCGGCCACGAGCAGGTTGAGCATGCGGTACGCGGTGGTCGGCGGCACCCCGGTGAACCTGGCGATCTCCTTCGCGGACGTGCCGGGGCCGAGCTGAGCGACCGCCTCGAGCATCCCCAATGCCTTCTGCACCGCGCCCGGCTGCTGTCCGCTGAAGTGCGAGTCGTCCGCATGCACGGACACGTGCGCCGTCAAGCCGGGTCCCCGTCGCGGGAATGCGGGACGTCCGGGAGGATGCGCGTCCGCCCGTCCGCGCCGATCACGAGGGTCCCCGCCCCCGGGAGGATGTCCCCGGTCTCGACCGAGTCGAACGCCCCGATCGTCGCCAGGCTGCCCGGGCGGACCCGCCGCAGGACGTACTGCCACACCGTGCCGGACACCGCGACCGCCGAGAGTGCCGCGGGCACGATCCACACGCCGTGCGCGGTGCCGTCGACGGCGATGTACCCGAGCAGGCCGACCCCCAGGACCGAGACGAACACCGCCGCCGCCCGCGTCACCACGGTGTGCTCGCCGATGCGGTGCAGGAACCGCAGCGACGCGACCGCCACCAGCGTGTAGGCCACGACGAGGCCGATCTCCACGACGCCGTCGAACGCCCCCGAATCCGCCTCCGCGAGGGACGCATACAGGCAGGCGCCGACGAGACCCGCGGCGGTGAAGACGAGCACGCCCACATGCGGGGTGCGGAACCGGCCGTGGACGCCGGCGAGGGCGCTCGGCAGCACCCGCTCGACGCCCATCGAATACAGCAGCCGCGAACCGGCCTGCGCGCAGCCCAGGGTCGACGCCAGCCACGAGCACGTCATGCCCGCCTGCACCGCGAGCACCACGCCGACGCTCGCGCCGGACGCCGTGCCGTCGAAGTACGCGCCGACGACGACGGCGCCGTGACCGGACAACGCGGCCCAGGCTGCGAACACGAACAGCGCACCGACGACGACGGGAGAGATCAGCACGGTGCGGGTGACGGTCAACAACGGCCGCTTGGCTTCCGGGCCGAAGAAGGCGGCGCTCTCGAAGCCGGCCATCGACAGTACGGTGAGCATCGCGAGGAACGGCATGATGCTCAGGGGTGCGTCCGGCACTTCGGTGGTGGCCGGGCCCGCGCCGGCCGGGGTGCCCACCATGAGCGCCACGATGAGCACGAGCGAACACGTCTCGACGAGGAGGATCGCGCGCGTCGCGAACCGCACCCCGCGCACGGTGATCACCGCGACGGCGAGCGCCACGACACCGATCGTGACCGACCACGGCGCGGCGCCGGACACGTGCACACCGAGCAGGTCCGCGATGCGGAGCAGGCTCTGTGCGGCCTGCGACATCACCGAGATCGAGATGCCGAGATAGCCCAGCAGCAGCGCCGCGCCCGTGGTGAGGGTCGCGCGGGCGCTCAGGCCCTGGAACACGAAGCTGTAGAGCGAGCCGGCCGCGGCGAGCCGTCTCGTGAACTGCGTGATGCACAGCGCCACCGACGCCACCACGGCGGTGGTCCCCGCGATCGCCAGCAGACCGCCGACGCCCGGGCGGTGGGTCACCATCCACAGCGCGATGAACACCATCCCGGTGGCCGGCGCGATCGTCGACAGGGACTGGCCGAGCAGATCGATCGGGGTGAGCTGACGGCGGCCGAGGGCACGCAGCGGCGAATGCACCGGATCCCGATGGGTTCCGGCGTCCCGTGAGCGGGCAATCGCGGCCCGGAGTGCGGTTGTCACGATCGTCGTATCCCGTCTGTGCGTCCGTGCAGCCGGCGGTGCCGGCACCCGGGCGGTGAACCGCCTCCGGGCGAGGGACAACGTAGCGCCGCGGTGTTACGCGACGGTTTCCTCCGCGAACGACATGCGGACGGCAAGTGGGAATCCGGCCGCAGCGGCGCTGTGGCCCGCGCCACCCCACGGCCCGGGTGCCCGGCGAACGGGGCCGCCGGAAGGTCGCGAAACCGTGCCCCACCTGCAGCGTTCGCATGAGGCGCGGCGCGCCGTCCGGCTCCACTCGCGGTGCCCCCGGACGTTTCCCCGACGACCCGTTCGCGACGCATCCGGTGCGCACGATTGAGCGGCACGATCATTCGACTGCGAAGGGGACGACCATGATCTGGGCGGTGGTAGCGGCGCTCGTCGGTGGGACGTTGTTGCTCGCGGGGGTGCCGAAGGCCGGCGATCACGAGGGGCTGCTGCGCGTCGTCCGCGGTTACCGGCTGTTGCCGGCCGTGGTCGAGCGGGTGGTCGCGCGGATGCTGCCTGCCACGGAGATCGCCGTAGGTGCCCTGCTGGTGCTCGGCGTCGCCGGCCGCGTCGCCGCGGCCGCCGCGGCGGTGCTGTTCCTCGGCTTCTTCGTCGGCCTCACCGTGAACCTCGCCCGGGGCCGGCGCGAGCTCGACTGCGGCTGTTTCGCGTTCGGTGACCGCGATGCGGCGCCGCGTATCGGCTGGTTCCACTCCGTGCGGGCCGGCGGGTTCGCCGCCTTGTCGATCGCGCTGGCCCTCACCGGACCCCCGGGGATCGGCGTGCTCGAGCAGGCGGCAGCACTCGCGCTCGCGGCGCTCGTCCTCGTCGCCGGGCTCGCGGTGGCCCAATTGCGCGCCGTGGTCCACGTCGGGCGCCGGCCCGTCGACGAACATCTGACCAACGCGTCCGTCGAACTGCGTGCGGTCGCCACCGTGTCGCGCTACGGCGCTTGAGAACCGTCCTCCCGAAACACTTCCCGAGACAGGACCGATAGATGGACACCATTCTTCTCGTTGCGGTCACCGTGCTGACGGTGGCGGTCGCCGTGTTGTTCCTGATGGTGCTCGCGCTGGCCCGCGAGATCGGCCGGGTGCAGGTCCGGCTCGGCCCCCTCGGGGCCCGCATGATGGACACCGGTCCGAAGATCGAGCAGGCGGGCCCATCCTTCCGTGGCCTGACCGACCACGTCGGACGCACCGTCGGCGTCGGCGGGCACCGGGACCGGCCGCAGTTGCTGCTGTTCACGGCGCCCACCTGCTCCACCTGCAAGAGCCTGCTGCCCGGCATCCGTGCAATGGCCAAGGCGGAGAGCGACCTCGACATCGTGATCGTCTCCGACGGCACACCCGAGGAGCACCGGCAGTTCCTCGCCGGCAGCAACATCGGTACCGAACTGAGCTACGTCGACGGCCGCGATGTCGGCATCGCCTACCAGGTCGGCACCACGCCCTACGGGGTGATCCTCGACGAGCACGGCAAGATCCGCGCCAAGGGCCTGTGCAACCACATGGCCCAGGTCGAGAGCCTGCTCAACGCCCTCGAGACCGGCACCCCGTCGTTGCAGCACCTGCACGAACAGGCCAAGGCCCGCGCCGCCGCGAGCGCCTGAATCCCCCCGGACGAACGGAGAGATGCATTGGACGAGATGTACGAGAACCGGTACCCGGTCGACAAGGAGACCGTCGAGGAGCAGGCCGCCTGGATGGCCGGCAAGGGCGGTTCGTTCATGAGCCGGACCGGACGCCGGATGTCGGAGCAGGTGTCGCGCCGCTCGATGATCAGCCGCCTCGGCCGCTGGACGATGGGTGTGTCGGGGGTGGCGCTCATCGGTTCCCTGCCGGTGACCCGCACCGCATTCGCGCAGGAGCCCGCACCCGATCCCGGTCCGGAACCGCTCGTGCCCGTCTACGACGGCAAGGATCCGGCCGAGTGCGAGTACTGGCGCTGGTGCAACATGGACGGCACCTCCTGCGCGGCCTGCAACGGCGGCGGAGTGACCACGTGCGCGCCGGGCAGCAAACCGGGTGCCGAATTCTGGGTCGGGTGCTGCACCAACCCCGACACCGGAAAGACCTACCTGATCGCCTATTACGACTGCTGTGGCGCCCCGTCGTGCTCCAACGCGTTCTGCGGCGAGCCGGACATGCAGGCCGTCATGTACAACCCGGTTTCGGGCAGTTACGACCAGGAGATCATCTGGTGCGTCTCCGACGAATCCCAGTCGTACACCTGCACCATGGCCCCCATCATCGGCGAGGACTGCCAGGCCCGTCCCGCCGAGCGCCCGAAGGTCGGTGCCGGATCATGACATCGCGTTCCCGCCACCTCGTGCGTCCCGCCGCGGCCGCCGTGCCCCTCGCTCTGCTCGTCACTCTCGCCGGCTGCGGCTCGTCCGGCGACGATCCGAACACCGCCGGCGACGTCACCTATCCCACCGTCGAATTCACCACCCCGGGGGAGGGCATCGCCCTCGGCCACGACGACCAGGAGATCGGCGACACCATCCCCGAACCTCTGCACGTCTCCGAGATCGAGCCCATCGGGCGCGACGAACTCGTCGCCGTGGCAGGCGGATTCGGAAAGCTGGAGCTCGGCGTCAACGTCCTCGATCCGAAGACAGGTGTCGCCGGCAGCCGCATCGTCGTCGGGCCCGGCATCTGGGACCCGGTGATCCACGGCTTCGTCGGCGAGACCCCTTCCGACCCGGCCGTTCTCGCCGCCGAAGTGTGGCGTCCCCGCGGCTCGCGGGGCGCCGCGGACTTCACCGTCAGCACCTACTCCGGAAACCTGCTCGAGCCCGACGAGGCGCTGCTGCCCGATGTCGCGCGCGTGCACTCGCGGCCGGGTTCCAACGCGGTCACCTCCGACGGGCGGTACTTCGTCACCTGGGACGACGGGCTCTACGGCGTCCGCGTCGTCGACCTCGAGACGAAGCAGCAGAGCGGAGCCGTGCAGATCGTCGGCTGCGGACCGTTCACCTGGACCGTGGACCACGAGATCTACAGCGTGTGCGAGGAGACCGGTGAGCTCGTCCGGATCTCCGTCGGCGACGACGGCGTGCCCGCCGAGACCGCCCGGGCGAAAGTGTTGCCGGACGATTTCGTCAGCGCCCGGAAGGTCGGGTGGGCCGCCGAGGCGCGCAAGGCCCTGCTGGTCGGGGAGAACGGCGACGTGTACGTCTTCGACTTCTCGAACGGACTGCCGCAGGACGCGGTGACGCCGATCGGCAACGCCGGCCGGCCCGAGGGCCGGTTCGCGAGCGACGTCATCGACAACACCGGCACCCGGATCGCGATCGCCTACACCGACTCGCCGATCCATCCCAGTTCGGCCCGCGGCGGCGACCTGGCCCGCATCGAACTGTCCGACGCCGCGAATCTCGCACCGATCCGGACACTGAGCCTGCCGGACCTGGGACTGACCGACATCGCGAGTATGGCGTTCTCCGTGGACGGCGCGACGTTCTACGTCCTCGGCGGCAACCCGGAGGGGCAGTGGGAGGCGGCGCAGCGCATCGTCGGGTTCGACGCCGCGACCGGGCAGCAGGTCTCCTCGGCGGAGATCAGCGGCAACGTCGAGGATTTCACCGACCTGCTCACCCCCGAGGTGATCGGATGAGACCACCCGGCACCGTGCTGGGCCGGCGCAGATTCCTGGCCCTCGGCTCCCTCGGGGCCGGGGCGCTGGGGCTGAGCGCGCTCGGGTTCGGGGCCGCCGGCTGCGCCACCGCATCGTCCGGTACGCAACCGGCCGGCGCCGGCGCGAAGAACGGGGCGGCGGCCGATCTCGACTACATTTTGCCGGCCGACCCGGAGGTCGCTGCCGCCGAGGCCGCCCGCGGCTGGAACGGCGCCGTGGCGTCGTTCGCACTGTCCGCCGGCGTCGCCACCGTCGATCTGGGTGGGCGTCTCGTCGACACCTGGACGTACGGGGGCCGGGCCGTCGCCCCGGAACTGCGGGTCCGCAGGGGCGACCGGCTCGACGCCACGGTGCGCAACGACCTGCATGCCGGCACCACCGTCCACTGGCACGGCATCCGGATCCGCAACGACATGGACGGTGCTGCGCCCGTCACCCAGTCGGCGATCGCGCCCGGCACGACGTTCGACTACAGCTTCGTCGTCCCGGACCCCGGCACCCACTGGTACCACTCGCACAGCGGGCTGCAGGCCGATCGCGGGCTGTTCGGGGCCCTCGTCGTGGAGGATCCCGACGACCGCACTGGCGCCGACGCCGACGCCGTGCTGGTCCTCGACGACTGGGTCGACGGTCTCGGCACCACACCCGACGCGGTGCTCACGGCGCTCAACCCGGCCATATCCGGCGGGCACGGCGGCCACGGCGGAGGTGCGGCATCCGGGGCGCACCCCGTCGGCGACATGGACGTCGCGCGGCAACTGGTGAGCGCCGGGCACGGCGACTCCGCCGCCCTCGGCGGGATGACCCAGCACATCGCGTATCCGCTGCACCTGATCAACGGTCGTCCCCCGAACGATCCCGCCCCGGTCGTCGCCGCGGCCGGGCAGCGCGTGCGGCTGCGGATCGTCAACGCGGCGGCCGAGACCCCGTACCGGTTCGCGGTGGCCGGGCACGAACTCACGATCGTCGCGGCGGACGGCTTCGACGTGCAGCCCACCGTCGCCGACACGATCGTCGTCGGCATGGCGCAACGCTACGACGTTCTCGTCACCGTCCGGTCGGGCGTATGGCCGATCGTCGCGAAGGTCGAAGGGCGGCAAGGATATGCCTCGACGGTGCTGCGCACCCCGGACGCGGTGCCGATGGCCGACGCCGACGTGGGCGGCGCGATCCCCGAACTCGGCGGCCGGCTCGTCGCGGAGAGCGCGTTGCGGCCCGTCGAGGCCGTGCGGCTCGATCCACGCGAACCCGATCGGGACTACCGGATCGAGCTGATCCAGGCCGGGGACCGCTACGTGTGGGGCATGGCCGGGGTCGATGCCGGCCGCCTGATCATGAAACAGGGTGAACGCGTCCGGATCACGATGAAGAACTCGTCGACGATGTGGCACCCGATGCACACGCACGGGCACACCTTCGCGATCGGCGCCTACGGCGGGCTGCGCCGCGACACCGTCAACGTGCTGCCCGGCACCGAACTCGCGATCGAATTCGACGCCGACAATCCGGGTGAATGGATGTTCCACTGCCACAACGCCTACCACTTCGAAGCCGGTATGACCGCGAACTTGCGGTATATCCGATGAGAGGAATCCTGATGCGAAAGTCCGCCGTTCTGCTCGCCGGCCTGCTGACCGCGGTGAACCTGTCCGCCTGCGGCACCGCTGGAGGTTCGGCCGAGCCCGCCGTCGTCGTGGAGGTGAAGAACATGGCCTACAACCCGGAGTCGGTGACGATCGAGAAGGGCCAGACCGTGGAGTGGCGCTTCGACGACGGCGGACTGCCGCACGACGTGGTGGGGGAGGGCCCCCTCGAGGGTCGGCTGAAGAGCGAGCTCCTCACCGAGGGAACGTATTCCTACAGCTTCGACGACGCCGGCACCTTCACGTATCACTGCACGCCGCACCCGATGATGGTCGGCACCGTGATCGTCCGGGAATGAGCCGGCAGCCGGGGTGGGCTGCGGCCCTGCTGCTTCCGCTCGTCGCGGCCTGCGGCCCGTCCGATCGACCCCCGGACGCGGTGGTGGTCGTCAGCAATGTCCACTTCGCTCCGCCCGACGTGACCGTGCCGGCCGGTGGCACCGTCGAATGGCGGTTCGAGGACGGCGGGGTGCTGCACCAGGTCGTATCGGAGGGGTGGTTCGACAGCGGGATCACCGCGGAGGGTACGTACTCCCGCACATTCGACGAACCGGGCACCTACCCGTACACCTGCTCGGTCCACCGGTACATGACCGGAACCGTCACCGTCACCGAATCCTGAACCAGCCGTCCATATCCGGAGAACACCGATCCCTTGGAGGAAGTCATGACCGCAGTACTCGCGCACGAGCCGCTGACGACGGACGTGCCGGACATCCGTCCCACCCTGCAGAAGGCCGTGCCGTCGCGCACTCGCGCGGTGCTGATCGCCGCCGCCGGCGTCGCCGGTGCCGGGGCCGCGGCGCTGCTCACCCCGGCCGGGCCCGCCGCGACGACCGCCGCGGTCGTGGGTGCCGGAGCCGTCACCGCCCTGGCCGCGAACTGGTCGACGTGCGGCATGTCGGTCGCCGGCGTCGTCGCCGCCCCGAAGCAGCCCGGCCGTCCGGGTTCGTCGACCCCGGTGCGCAGGCTCGGCTGGCACGCACTCGGTTCGATCGCGACCGGTGCCCCCACCGGCGCGCTCGTAGGGGCGCTCGGTGCCCTCGTCGCCGGGGCGGTCCCGGTGACGTGGGCGCTCCTCGCGTGGGGCGCCGTCGCACTGGCGTACGGCCTGCACGAGCTGGGCCTGGTGACGCTGCCGACGCCGATGCGCCGCAGACAGCTGCCGCGGCACCTGCGCCGGTCGATGGCACCGTGGAAGGTCTCGCTGCTCTTCGGCGCCCTCATCGGGCCGGGTTTCGTGATCTTCATCCGGTCGAGCGCGTACTACCTGCTGGTGCTCGGCGTCGCCGCGGTCGGCTCACCCGTCCTCGGCGCCGCGCTGTTCACGCTCGTCTCGCTCGGCCGGTGCATGCCGAGCCTCCTGGCAATCGTGCACACCCGCGGGGGCGGGTCGATGCCGGGCTTCCTGTCGGCGATGTGCGTGGTCGACCGCCGGGTGCAGACGCTGACCGGCGCCGCGCTCGTGGCCCTCGGCGCATTCGCGGTCGTCGCCGCACTGTGACGTGCCTGCTCGCGGCGACCCCGGGGTGCACTACCGCCCCCGGGGCCGTCGCGACTAACGTCGGGCGGCATGACGACTTCTCTGCAGAACATCGGCATCAACACCCTCGGCGGGGTGCCGACCTCCCTCGCCGAGTTCGACGGTCGCGCGGTCCTCGTGGTCAACGTCGCCTCCAAGTGCGGCCTCACCCCGCAGTACACCGCGCTCGAGAAGCTCGCCGTCGAGTACGCGGACCGGGGCCTGACCGTCGTCGGCGTGCCCTGCAACCAGTTCATGGGCCAGGAACCGGGCACCGCCGAGGAGATCCAGACCTTCTGCTCCACCAACTACGGCGTCACGTTCCCGCTGATGGAGAAGATCGACGTCAACGGCGAGAGCCGGCACCCCCTCTACACCGAACTCACCCGGCACCCCGACGCGAACGGCGAGGCCGGCGACGTGCAGTGGAACTTCGAGAAGTTCCTCGTCGCACCCGACGGAAACGTCGTCGCCCGGTTCCGGCCCCGCACCGAGCCCGACGCCCCCGAAGTGATCGCCGCCATCGAAGCCGCGCTGCCCCGCTGACTGCGATGACCGACACCATCGATGCGCGGGCGGCGCTGTACGAGGTGATCCGTGCCCGCCGTGACGTCCGCGCGGAGTTCACCGGCGAACGCGTCGACGAGCAGGTCCTGTGGCGGGTTCTGGGGGCGGCGCATGCCGCACCCAGCGTCGGCAACACCCAGCCGTGGGACTTCGTCGTGGTCCGCGACCCGCAGCGGCTCGCCGAATTCGCCGACCACGTCGCCGGGTGCCGTCGCGCGTTCGCGGACTCGCTGCCGGAGGAACGGCGGCGCACGTTCGATCCCATCAAGGTCGAAGGCATCGTCGAGTCCGGCACCGGGATCGTGGTCACCTACGACCCGTCGCGCGGCGGGCGGAACATCCTCGGCCGACACACGATCGACGACGTGGGCGTGTTCTCGGCGGTGTTGTCGATCCAGAACCTGTGGCTCGCGGCCACCGTCGAAGGACTCGGCGTCGGCTGGGTGTCGTTCTACGACGAGGCGTTCCTTGCCGACTTCGTCGGAGCCCGGCCCCCGGTGCGGCCGATCGCGTGGCTGTGCGTCGGTCCCGTGACCCGGTTGCAGGAGGTGCCCGACCTCGAGCGGTTCGGATGGCGGACCGGGCGGCCCCTCGCCGACGCCGTGCATGCCGAAACCCTTCAGGTGCGCGACGCCTGACGTTCACCCGGCCCTGTCACCGTGGAGCCATGAGCGGCGAGCTGATCGTGTCGGTGTCGGGCATCAGGGACGAGACCCGCCCGGCGGTGGACGCCTTCGCCCGGGAGATGGACGCCCGCGGCGTGCCGCTGTCGTTGCTCGTCGCCCCGCGCCTCAAGGACCACTACCGGCTGGCACGTGATCCGCACACCCAGGAGTGGCTGCTCGAGCGTCGCGAGGGCGGCGACGCCATCGTGCTGCACGGCTACGACCAGGCCGCGACCAAGCGGCGGCGCGCCGAGTTCGCGGTCCTGCCCGAACACGAGGCGCGGCTGCGGCTGCTCGCCGCCGACCGGGTGCTCGAGGAGACGGGACTGCGGACCCGGCTGTTCGCGCCGCCGCGCTGGCTCGCCTCGCCGGGCGCCGTCGCGGCGCTGCCCGCCACCGGGTTCCGGCTGATGGCCGGCGTCGCCGGGATCCACGACCTCCACCGCGACACCGTCACCCACGCGCGGGTGTTCGGCATCGGGGAGGGTGCCAAGGCCGAACCGTGGTGGTGCCGGGCGATGGTGATCGGCGCCGGCCGGGTCGCGCGGCGCGGCGGGCTGCTGCGGCTGTCGATCTCCGGCAAGCAACTCGACCGTCCCGGACCGCGGCAGGCGATGCTCGACGCGGTCGACCTCGCCCTGCATCTCGAGGCGCAGCCCTCCGTCTACCGCTGGCCGCCGCGCGCACGCACACTCGGCGCGGCCTGAACCCGCAGATCCGCCCACGCGAACCTACCCTGCAGTAGGTTGGCGGGCATGGACGCAGACGCGATCGTGGTGGGCGCCGGCCTGGCCGGGCTCGTCGCCACAGCCGAACTCCTCGACGCCGGGCGCACTGTCGTGCTGGTCGATCAGGAGAACTCACACAACCTCGGGGGACAGGCCTTCTGGTCGTTCGGCGGGCTGTTCTTCGTCGATTCCCCCGAACAGCGCCGGCTCGGCATCCGCGACTCGTACGACCTGGCCCTGCAGGACTGGATGGGCAGTGCCGCGTTCGACCGGGAGGACGAGGACTACTGGCCGCGCCGCTGGGCGCAGGCCTACGTCGAGTTCGCGGCCGGAGAGAAGCACGCGTGGCTGAAGGAACGCGGGCTGAAGCTGTTCCCCATGGTCGGCTGGGCCGAGCGCGGCGGCTACGACGCCGGCGGTCACGGCAACTCCGTGCCCCGCTTCCACATCACGTGGGGAACCGGACCGGGACTCGTCGAGATCTTCGCCCGGAAGGTGCTCGACGGCGTCGACCGTGGCCGGGTGGTCCTGCGGAACCGGCACCGCGTCGACGACCTCGTCGTCACCGGCGGTGCCGTCACCGGGGTGCGCGGAACCGTGCTCGAACCGTCGTCGGCCGCGCGGGGGGTGGCGTCGTCGCGCGTGGCGACCGGCGAGTTCGAATTCTCGGCCGGCGCGGTGATCGTCACGTCGGGTGGCATCGGCGGCAACTACGACCTGGTGAAGAAGAACTGGCCGAAGCGGCTGGGAGACCCGCCGAAGCACATGCTCACCGGCGTGCCGGCGCACGTCGACGGGCGGATGCTCGAGATCACCGAGCGTGCCGGGGGGCGCATCGTCAACCGCGACCGGATGTGGCACTACACCGAGGGCATCACCAACTACGACCCCGTCTGGCCAAACCACGGCATCCGCATCCTGCCCGGCCCGTCGTCGCTGTGGCTCGACGCGACCGGCAAGCGACTTCCGGTGCCGCTGTTTCCGGGCTTCGACACCCTCGGCACCCTCGAGCACATCGTGCGCAGCGGGCACGACCACACCTGGTTCGTGCTCGACCAGAAGATCATCGAGAAGGAGTTCGCGCTCTCCGGTCAGGAACAGAATCCGGACCTGACCGGCCGCGACATCCGCAAGGTGCTGCAGCGGGTCAAGCCCGGCGCGCCGGCGCCGGTGGAGGCGTTCAAGCAGCGCGGCGTCGACTTCGTCGTCCGCGACACCCTCGTCGAACTGGTGGCAGGGATGAACGGGATCACCCCGGACGCACCGCTGGACTATGCGACGGTGAGGCAGGTCGTCGAGGCCCGGGACCGCGAGATCGCGAACAAGTACACCAAGGATCTGCAGGTCGCGGCGATGCGCGCGGCCCGCGCCTACGTGCCGGACCGGCTCACCCGCATCGCCGCCCCGCACCGGTTGCTCGACCCGAAGGCCGGTCCGCTGATCGCGGTCAAGCTGCATCTGCTCACCCGCAAGACGTTGGGCGGGCTTGAGACCGACCTGTCGGGCCGGGTGCTGACGACCGGCGGCTCGGTGTTCGAGGGTTTGTTCGCCGCGGGGGAGGTCGCCGGGTTCGGCGGCGGCGGAGTGCACGGCTACCGCTCGCTCGAGGGCACCTTCCTCGGCGGCTGCATCTTCTCCGGCCGCGCCGCCGGTCGCGCCGCGAGCCGCTGACGCGGCCGGTGTGTCTTTCGGGCGGCTACCGCAGCCCGAAAGACACACCGGCGGTTACGCCTCCACCGAATCCTCGGCGGGCAGCACCCGGAACTCGGTGCCCTCCGGCGCCATCTCCGAGTAGCGGCCGTAGAAGATGCCGGTGGCCTGGTCCGCGACGATGCCTTGGTGGATCGGCACGGCCACCCGCGGGTTGACCGCGCGCAGGTAGTCCACCGACTCCCAGATCTTCAACCACGGCGCCGCGGCGGGCAGCGCGAGCACGTCGACCTTCTCGTGCGGGATGTACAGCGAATCGCCCGGATGCAGCAGCCGCGCCGGGTTCTCGTCGTCACCGAGCAGATAGGCGGTGTTGTCGATGACCGGAAGTTCCGGATGGATGACGGCGTGCCTGCCGCCCGTGCCGCGCACCCGCACGTCGCCGACGGTGAATGCGTCGCCCGGGTGCACGGCCTGCCAGCCGCCGCCCAGCTGCGCGGCGGTCTGCGGGTCCGCATACAGGGCGGCCCCCGGGTTGGCCTCCACCAGCGCCGGCAGCCGCGCCGGGTCGGCGTGGTCCGGGTGCTGATGGGTGACCAGGATCGCGTCGAGCCCCGTGATGCCCTCGAAGCCGTGCGAGAAGTTGCCCGGGTCGAACAGGATCGTCGCGCCGAGATGTTCCACGAGCAGGCAGGAATGTCCGAAGTGGGTCAGTCGCATAGACCCGAGTATGGACCGTCGGGCGCGGCTGTGCGCCGAGCGGATGTATCGTCCTGTCGGCCCACGGAGACGAACGGGACATTCCCTCGGCCCGCGGGCGGGTCAGCGCACTTCTTCGGATCCGCTCGCCGCCTGCTGTGCGAGCGACCGGCCCCACTGCTCGGCGCGTTCCTCCTCGCCGGGCTCGAGTGCCGACTGCTTGTCGACGAGGAAGCTCTCCGGGTCGGCGACGAGCTCGAACCCGTGCTTGCGCAGCTTCCTGGCGATGCCCTTGCCGGCGCGGCCGGTGAGCACGGCCGCCAGGTCGATACGTGTGTCGAACGCTGCGGCCCGGCCGCCGCCGGACGGCAGCGAATCGAGCCACTCGCGGACGCCCTCGCTCTCGGCGTCGGGTTCGAGCGTCAGTCCGCTGTCGGGTTTCTCGGCCTGTTCGGCCGCGCCGTGGCGCGTCGACTCGCGGCTCATGCCGTGCGCATGTGTGGGGCCGCCGACGACCACCAGGTCGTAGTCGGACAGGCTCTCCTCGTGTGCCTGAGTGACGGGGACCGTGCGTACCGCGTCCGCCGGTCCCAGCCCGCGCGCGACAGCTTCCGCCACGTGACGGGTGTTCCCGAACATCGATTCGTACACCACCAGTGCTCGCATGCCGCGCCTCCTCGGCTGGGCGGAAAGTCGATGACCGTCCAACTCAGCATAGGAGCCGTCGGACCGAGCGAATGGGCCTTTCCTGCGGAGATCGGCGATACATTCGCTCGGGTGGGTGGCGTTGTGCGGAGCCGCGAGGAGAGGAACGGGACATGACGGATACGGTGCAGACCGGAGCGGGCGCGGTCCGGGGGACGGTCACCGACGGGGTGTGGGCGTTTCTCGGCATCCCGTACGCGGCGGCCCCGGTGGGGCCGGCGCGGTTCGCCGCCCCGGCACCGGCGCCCCGGTGGGAGGGGGTGCGTGACGCCACCGCGCCCGGTCCCACCTGTCCGCAGTCGCCGTACGCCGCACCGGCGGCCGCGTTGCTCGGCAACGTCATCGAACCCGGCGACGAGTGCCTGAACCTGTCGGTGTGGACCCCGGACCCGGGTGCCTCGGCACTGCCGGTGATGGTGTGGATCCACGGCGGCGCATTCACCCGTGGATCGAACCGGATCGAGAGCTACGACGGGCGTGCCTTCGCGCGCGACGGGGTGGTGCTGGTGTCGGTGAACTACCGGCTCGGGATCCCCGGATTCCTGTCGCTCGACGGCGCGCCGGACAACCGAGGCCTGCTCGACCAGATCGCCGCGCTGCGCTGGGTACAGGACAACATCCGGGCGTTCGGCGGCAACCCCGACAACGTGACCGTGTTCGGCGAATCGGCCGGCGGCATGAGCGTGGCCGCATTGCTCGCCTCGTCCGCCGCGACGGGCCTGTTCCACCGCGCCGTCGTGCAGAGCGGCAATGCCACCGCAGCCGCGGACGTCGAGGACGCGCGCCGGGTGACGGCCGTCCTCGCCGGAAATCTGGGGGTGCCGGCCACCGCCGCGGCGTTCGGTGCCCTCGACCCCGGCCGCCTGCAGTCCGCGCAGGACGACCTCGGCCTCGAACTGGCGCAGAATCCGGACCCGGCCCGATGGGGTGCGTCGGTGGTACAGCGCGGACTGGGGGTGATGAGCCTGTTCCCCACGATCGACGGGGAGGTGCTCACGTCGCTGCCGATCGACGCGCTGGCCACCGGAGCAGGCACGGATGTGCCGGTGCTGGCCGGAACGACCACCGACGAGTTCCGGTTCTTCCTGGTGCCGACCGGCATCGCCGCGGCGATCACCGCGGACACCCTGCCGTTCGTCCTGCACCGGTACGGGATCGATCCCGCGACCGCCGATCTCTACGCCGGCCACCGTCCCGGAGCCACTCCCGGGGACGTGCTCGCAGCGATCCTCACCGACTACGCGTTCCGGTCGGGCACCGTCGCCCTCGCGGACGCGATCGTCCGCGGCGGTGGAACGGCCCGGCTGTACGAGTTCGCGTGGCCGAGCCCCGTCCAGGACCTGCGGGCGTGCCATGCGCTCGAGATCGCGTTCGTCTTCGACCGTCTCGACGTCGCCCACCGGCTCACCGGAGACCGGCCCCCGCAGTCGCTCGCCGACGAGATGCACCGCGCCTGGGTGCAATTCGCGACCACCGGAGATCCGGGGTGGGCGCCGATCGGTGCCTCGCGACCGGTCCGGGTGTTCGGGGGCGAGGGCGATCCGGTGGTGACGGATCCACGGTCCGACGAGCTGGCGTGCTGGATCGGCTGACGTCCCCGCCCCGATCCGGATGACGGTGCGTCCCGCGTCCGGCCGGCCGCCCGCGCCCGTCTCCGGGTGCCGACCGCCGAGTGCCCCTACCGGCCGGTGCCGGCGACGAGCTGCTCGACACGCTCGTGGAAGATCCGCCAGCGACGCTCGTTCTCGTGCGTGAGGACGGCGCTGTGTGCGGCGAGATCCGAGGCATGGTCGAGCATTTCCGCGGCCGAGAAGAGATAGCGCGGAGCGACACGATCCGCTGCGAGGTCCGCACGCAGCGCGGCGGGGGCGAAGTCCACCCGCTCGAGGATCGCGACCGACCGGTCGAGGTGGCGGGCGACGAGTTCGGTCGTCGACGCGCACTGCCAGTCGTGGGAGACGATCCGGTGCCGTTCGGCGAGCAGATCCGCCAGCGCCGGGTATGCGAGCAGTGCCGCGAGCATGTCCCAGGCCGCCGCCATGGCGGACGCGAGCCACTGCCCGGTCGTCCGGCTCGCCTCGGCGAGTGCGCGGAGGTCGGCCTTCAACCGGGTGATCTCCGCGGGTTCGCCGCCGCCCTCCATGAACAGGATGCCGAGCGTCTCGGTGGCGCGGTCGTCGTTGAGGTCGGGTGCCCCGGCGAACGGGCTCGGCGACGTGTCGTCGGCCGGGGCGACCACCGACCATCGTTCGGCGAGGGCCTTCAGGGCACGGGAGCTGCGCTGGAGCCGGATCACGTCGTGGTAGGGCGATTCGGAATAGAACTTCTCGTGCTCGCGGTGGAAGCGGGCGAGGTTGCGCACCGTGAGCAGCAGCGGGTCCGGCTCGGCCTGCATGCGTCGAGCGTGACACAGCGCGACGCGGCGCCGCCGGGGAATCGACGACTCCCGGCAGCGCCGCGTCGGCCTCGCCGCTCAGTGCGAGCTGAACCGCCGCAACCGCAGGCTGTTGCTCACCACGAATACCGAGCTGAACGCCATCGCCGCCCCCGCGATCAGCGGGTTGAGCAGCCCGAGCGCCGCGAGTGGCAGGGCCGCGACGTTGTAGGCGAACGCCCAGAACAGGTTGCCCTTGATGGTGCGCAAGGTCGCGCGGGCGAGCCGGATCGCGTCGGGAGCGGCCCGCAGGTCCCCACGCACGAGGGTCAGGTCCGAGGCCTCGATCGCGACGTCGGTGCCGGTGCCCATCGCCAGTCCGAGGTCGGCCTGGGCGAGGGCGGCCGCGTCGTTGACGCCGTCGCCGATCATGGCGACGACCCGGCCCTCTTCCTGCAGCCTCGCGACCACCTCGACCTTGTCGGCGGGCAGGACCTCGGCGATGACCTCGTCGATGCCGACCTGCTTCGCGACGGTCTCGGCGGCGCTGCGGTTGTCGCCGGTGAGCAGCACCGGCCGCAGACCGAGTTCGCGCAGTTCCGCGATCGCCGCGGCCGAGGTGTCCTTGATCGTGTCGGAGACGACGACGATCGCCCGGATGCGCCCGTCCCAGGCGATCCACACCGGTGTGCGGCCCTCGGCTTCGGCGGCCCAGGCGCTCCGTCGCAGCGGTTCGGGCGCGGTCAGCGACCACTCGTCGCGCAGCCAGGACAGCCGGCCCGCGAGCACGGCGTGACCGTCGACGACCCCGGAAACGCCCCGCCCACCGTGGTTTTCGAAGTTCTCCACGGGTAGGAGAGCGCCGGCGGCCGCGGCCCGCTCGGCGACGGCGCGCGCGATGGGGTGCTCGGAAGCGTGCTCGAGCGCCCCGGCCAGGCGCAGCGCCTCGCTGTCGTCCTCACCGTCGGCGGTGTGCACGGCCGCGACGGCCATGCGGCCGGTGGTGACGGTGCCCGTCTTGTCGAGCACGACGGTGTCGACGCGGCGGGTCGATTCGAGGATCTGCGGTCCCTTGATGAGGATGCCGAGCTGGGCGCCGCGACCGGTGCCGACGAGCAGAGCGGTCGGGGTCGCGAGACCCAGCGCGCAGGGGCACGCGATGATCAGCACCGCGACGGCTGCGGTGAACGCCGCTGTCACCGAGTTGCCGGTGAGCAGCCATGCCGCGAGGGTGAGCAGCGCCAGTCCGATGACGATCGGGACGAACACCGCCGACACCCGGTCGGCGAGCCGTTGCACCTCGGCCTTGCCGTTCTGCGCCTCGGTCACCAGGCGTGCCATCTGGGCGAGCTGGGTGTCGGCGCCGACGCGGGTCGCGCGGACGACGAGGCGGCCCCCGGCGTTGACGGTGGCTCCGACGACGGGGTCGCCGGGCCCGACCTCGACCGGCACGGGTTCGCCGGTGAGCATCGACGCGTCGACGGCGGAGGTGCCGGAGACGACGACGCCGTCGGTGGCGATCTTCTCGCCGGGCCGCACGACGAACCGGTCGCCGACGGCGAGTCGGCCGATCGGGATCCGGGTTTCGAGGTCACCGTCGCGGAGCACGGCGACGTCCTTGGCGCCCATGTCGAGCAGTGCCCGCAGCGCCGCGCCCGACTGCCGCTTGGCGCGGGCCTCGAAGTAGCGTCCCGCCAGGATGAAGGTGGTGACCGCGGCGGCGACCTCGAGGTAGATGTGCGGCTCGGAGCTGCCCGTGGGCAGCAGATCGAACGACATGCGCATGCCGGTCATGCCGGCGTGGGTGAAGAACAGTGCCCACAGCGACCAGAGGTACGCGGCCGTGACGCCGACGGAGATGAGGGTGTCCATCGTGGCGGCGCCGTGCCGGGCATTGGTCCAAGCTGCGCGGTGGAAGGGCAGCGCCCCCCATACGACGACGGGGGAGGCGAGAGTCAGGGTCAGCCACTGCCAGTTGTCGAACTGCAGTGCCGGAATCATCGACAGCAGCACCACCGGCACGGTGAGGACCGCGGAGACGGTCAGGCGCTGCCGCCAGGCCGCCGCCTCGTCCGGTTCGGGGGCGGCCTCGGTGGTCTCCTCGTCCCGCGCCGGGGCGGGGAGGGCGGCGGTGTAGCCGGTCGCCTCGACGGTTGCGACGAGGTCGTCGGGGGCGACCCCCTCCGCGTAGGCGACCTTGGCCTTCTCGGTCGCATAGTTCACGCTGGCGGTCACCCCATCCATGCGATTGAGCTTCTTCTCGATGCGCGCCGCGCAGGAAGCGCAGGTCATGCCGCCGATCGAGAGTTCTACCTCGTGCACCATCTCACCCGTGGTCATGAGCGGGTCCCTTCTCGAGTCGACGGGTCACTGCGGGGCGAGGCGGTAGTCGCCGGCCTCGTCCAGGGCGGTGGCGACGGCGCCGGCGTCGAGGCCGTCGACGCTGGTCACGGTGACGGTGGAGACACCGCCCGCGACGAGCTCGACGTGGACGTCCTCGACACCGGGCAGGGCGCGCAGTTCCTCGGTGACGGCTCCGGCGCAGTGGCCGCAGGTCATGCCGACGACGGGGAAAGCCTGGGTGTTCATTCGGGGGTCCTCACTGCTCGGTCCGGTCGGTTCGGTGGGGTGGCTGCCGCAGCGGCAGCCGCTGGCCGTGTCGGTCAGGGGCAGGAGCCGGGTCATCGCGATTCTCCTCTGCGTGGGTGCACCCCATTTATACCCCCTAGGGGTATGAACCGCCAGGGCGGGACGTCCTCTTCATCGAATCTTCAGGAATGTCGCGTGCGGCCCGGGTGGGACAAGGCCCGGAAGCGGCGGGCCGGCCCGCTTATCCTGAGAAGCTCCGACAGGACCGACGGCAACATGTGAGGCAACGAGGTGGACGACGCAACTTCGGCCCGCACCCTGTTCCCGGGGCCGGATCCGACCGCGACCGCCCACCGCGATGCCGACTGGGCGGCGACCCAGCTGGGGCCGATCGACACCTGGCCACCCGAACTGACTGCGGCCGTGCGGACCGTCGTCCCGTCCCGGGTGCCCATGCTGCTGTGCTGGGGGCCGGACCTCGTTCAAATCTTCAACGACGCCTTCCGGCCCCTCCTCGGCGAGAAGTTCCCCACGGCGGTTGCCCAACCGGTCGCCGAGTGCTGGGCCGAGGTGTGGGACTCCCTCGACCCCCTGTTCGCACAGGCTCAGCGCGGCCGATCGACCCTCTCGGAGCGGATGGAACTGTCGATCCGTCGTTTCGGATACATCGAGGAGACCTACTGGACATATTCCTACAGCCCGGTCCGCGCCGCCGACGGCGCCGTCGCCGGGATCTTCGTCGCCACCACCGACGTCACCGAGCAGGTGCTCGCCGAGCGCCGGGCCGCCGTCCTGCGCGAACTCGGCCAGCTCGCAATGACGGAGACGGACACCGCCCACGACGCCGGCCGGGCCGCCCTCGGCCTGCTCGCCGGCCACGAGGAGGATCTGCCGTTCGGCAGTGCCCACCTGTGCTGCGGGGAGACGATGACGACGGTTGCCGAGTTCGGCACCGTTCCCGGCGCCGCGTCGGACCTGTCGGAGGTGATCGCCCGGGTCGCCGAGTCCGGCAAGGCCGAGACCGTTGCGGATCTCGGTCCCGACGGCGACACCGCGGTGGTCCTGCCGCTCCCGGTCTCCGCTGGTGGCCCGGCCGGCTCCCTCGTGCTCGGCATCAGCCGGTTCCGCGAGCTGAACGAGCAGTACCGGGTGTTCCTGGACATGGTCGCGGTGCGCGTGTCCACGGCCCTGTCCGATGCGCAGGCCTACGAGGCCGAACGCCGGCGGGCGGCCGAACTCGCCGAGCTCGACGCCGCCAAGAGCCGGTTCTTCGAGAACGTCAGCCACGAGTTCCGCACCCCGCTGACCCTGCTCCTCGGCCCGCTGCAGACCCTGCTCGACGAGCACACCGCCGCGTTGCCTCCCGCCCAGGTCGCCGCCGTGGCCGCGGCGCGGCGCGCCGCCCTGCGTCTGCAGCGGCTCGTCGACATGCTCCTCGACGTCGCCCGGGGGGACGCCGGCCGGCTCGCCGCCCACAGCGAGCCCACCGACATCGTCGCGGTCACGCGCGACGGTGTCGAGCTGTTCCGGGACACGGCGGACCGTGCGGGGCTCGCGCTCGAGGTCGACGTCGACGATGTGCCGAGCCGGTACGTGGCCATCGACCGCGCGATGTGGACGCACATCGTGCTGAATTTGTTGTCCAACGCGATCAAGTTCACCCAGGCGGGATCGGTCTCGGTGACCCTGCGGGGTGACGGGGCGAACCTCGTGCTGCGTGTCGCCGACACGGGCACGGGCATCGCGGAGGCCGAGCGCGGCAAGATCTTCGACCGCTTCTACCAGGTCGGCGACCGGTCCGGCCGCAGCCGCGAAGGGTCGGGCATCGGGCTGTCCCTCGTCGCGCAGTTCGTCGCCGCACTGGGCGGTTCGGTCTCCGTCGACGACGTCGCTCCGCACGGGTCGGTGTTCACGGTGACGGTGCCCGCGGTGCCGAGTGCCCAGCCGGCGCCCGGTGCCGCGGACGACGTCGTCGCCTCGGCCGGCGCGGCGTACCTGGGGGAGATCGAGGCGTGGCGGCCCGTCGCGGTGCCCGCGGCCGGACCGCGCGAGGGACAACCGTGCATCCTCCTCGTCGAGGACAACGCGGACATGCGTGACCATCTCCTCGGCCTGCTCACCGCCCAGGGCTGGCACGTCGACGCCACGGCCGACGCCGAGTCGGCGCTCGAGCTGATCCGGTCCGAGCTTCCCGACCTGCTCCTCACCGACGTCATGCTGCCGGGGCGGAGCGGGTTGTCGCTGCTGCAGGACGTGCGCGGCGAGGAACGACTGGCGCGGCTTCCGGTGATCCTGCTCACGGCCCGGGCCGGATCGGAGTCCACCGTCGAGGGATTGCGAGCCGGTGCCGACGACTACGTCGTCAAGCCGTTCCACCCCAGCGAGCTCACGGCGCGGGTCCGGGTGCACCTGGAAATGTCGCGGCTACGGGAGGAGGTGCTCGCCGCGAGCGCGCACGAGGCCGCCTCGCTCCGGATCGCTCTGGATAGCCGGAGTGTCACGAGCCGCGCAGTCGGCCTGCTTATGGCAACGCACCGGGTCGACGCGGATACCGCGTTCGCACAGCTGTCGGCGATGTCCCAGGCGACGAACGTGAAGGTCCGTACCCTCGCGGCCGAGATCGTCGAGAACTTCACGGCGTCGCTCGCCGAGCAGCAGTCGCCGCGGCCGTGACGGACCTGCCGGCGGGCGGCCCTGCCGATTCCGGGCCGTCCGGGGTCGGCCGGTAAACTGCGGGGCGTCCGGTGTCCGTCCCCGGGCGCCAGCACTACTACCGAGGAGCAGCACGTGGCTCGTGTCGTCGTCGAAGTCATGCCCAAGGCCGAGATTCTCGATCCTCAGGGCCAGGCCATTGTCGGGGCGCTGTCGCGACTGGGCTTCGCGGGCGTGTCCGACGTCCGTCAGGGAAAGCGCTTCGAGCTCGAGGTCGACGGCAGTGTCGGCGACGCCGAGGTCGAGAAGATCGCCGAGGCGCTGCTGGCCAACACGGTCATCGAGGACTGGACCGTGCGCCGGATCGACGGTGACGCATGAGTGCACGCGTCGGGGTTATCACCTTCCCGGGCACGCTCGACGACATCGATGCGGCCCGCGCCGTCGAACTCGCCGGCGGTGAGGCGGTCAGTCTCTGGCACGGCGACGCCGACCTGAGGGGAGTCGACGCGGTGATCGTGCCGGGTGGCTTCTCCTACGGCGACTACCTGCGCTGCGGCGCCATCGCGCGATTCGCCCCGGTGATGGGCAAGGTCGTCGAGGCCGCTCGGGGCGGTATGCCGGTGCTCGGCATCTGCAACGGCTTCCAGGTGCTGTGCGAGGCCGGTCTCCTGCCGGGTGCCCTCACCCGCAACGAGGGCCTGCACTTCATCTGCCGCGACCAGTGGCTGAAGGTGGAGTCGAACAACACCGCATGGACCACCCGTTACGAGGCCGGTGCCGAGATCCTGGTGCCGCTCAAGTCGGGTGAGGGCCGGTTCCAGGCCTCGGAGAAGGTGCTGGACGAACTCGAGGGTGAGGGCCGCGTGGTGTTCCGCTACGCCGGCGACAACCCGAACGGCTCACAGCGCGGCATCGCGGGCATCTCGTCGGCGAACGGCCGCGTCGTCGGTCTGATGCCGCACCCCGAGCACGCCACCGAAGCGCTCACGGGCCCCAGCGACGACGGGCTCGGCATGTTCTACAGCGTTCTCGACGCGGTCGTCTCCGCCTGACCTCCGTTCGCGGGCAGGATCAGGTCGAAGCGGGCGCCCCACCCCGGCCCGTCGCTCACGGCCGTGAGATCGCCGCCGTGGGCGCGGGCGAGGCTGCGCGCGATGGTCAGACCCAGGCCGCTGCCGCCGGGGCTGCGGGCCGGATCGATCCGGTGGAACCGTTCGAACACCGCGTCGAGCTGATCCGCGGGTATGCCGTCGCCCGTGTCGCGCACCCGCACCCGTACGGTCGCCCGGTCCGCTCGCTCGCACGTGACGACCACCCGGCCCCCCGCCGGCGTGTGTCGTAGGGCGTTCTCGAGCAGGTTCGTCAGGATCTGCGCGACCCGCTGCGGATCGAACCGGACCGGTGGCAACGCCTCGGGCAGTTCCGTCTCGAGTCCGACCTGCTTGTCGGCGAACCGCGGGGCCGCCGCCGATACCGACGCCGCCACCGTCGAGGCGAGATCCCCCTCCTCGGGGTGCAGGTCGAGCGCGTGCTCGTCCGCGGCGGAGAGATCGGACAGGTCCGACACGAGACGCCGCAACCGGTCGAGCTGATGGTGCATCACCTGCCACGAGGTGGCGTCGGCAGGCAGTACGTCGTCCTCGATGCCTTCGAGGTAGGCCTCGAGTGTCGCGACGGGGGTGCGCAGTTCGTGAGCGAGGTCGTCGAGGAGCCGGCGTCGGGAGAGCTCGGTGGTGTACAGGCGGCCCGCCATGTCGGCGAAGGCATTCTCGAGCCGGGCGAAGTCCGCATCGCCGGACCGGGTGATCGGCACGTCGTAGCGGCCGCGCGCGACGTGGCCCGTGGCTTCGACCAGCCGGCTCACCGGCGCGGTGATGCGGCGCATCAGGACGACGGACGTGATCGCCGCGGCCCCGAGCGCGACGGCCGCCCCGGCGGCGAGCGCGACCGCCCCGGCCTGAGCGAACGCCTCCTCGGTGTGCAGGCGCACCTGCGCGTCCTCCACTCCCGCGTGGGCGAGGTGGTAGTGGAACAGCGGGGCCGCCACCAGCGTCGCCACCACGGTGAGCGTCGCCGCCCCGACGAACAGCACGAGCAACTGCGCGATCAGCAGCCGCCCCCGCAGTCCCAGCCGGTTCACCCCGTGGCCTCCATCGCGTACCCGACCCCGCGCACCGTACGGACGAATCGGGGGGCGGCGGCGTCGTCGCCGAGCTTGCGGCGCAGCGCCCGGATGTGGACGTCGACGATATGCTCGTCGCCGAACCAGTTCGGGCCCCAGACCTCGTCGATGATCTGCCGCCGCGACAGCGCCGCCGACGGTCGTTCCGAAAGTGCCAGCAACACATCGAATTCCGTACGCGTCAGCGCCACGGGTGCGTCGTCGACCGAGACGGTGCGCGACACCGGATCGACGACGAGCCCGCCGATGCGCCGCGGTGCCTCCGCCACGGTGCCGCTCCGGGGCCGACGCAGCATGGCCCGTACCCGGGCGACGAGTTCCCGCGGCCCGAAAGGCTTCACGACGTAGTCGTCGGCGCCGACCGACAGGCCGATCACCTTGTCCACCTCGTCGCCCCGGGCGGTGAGCATGAGCACGTACGCGTCGGAGAACGTCCGCAGTTGCCGGCACACCTCGATCCCGTCGAAACCCGGGAGCATCAGGTCGAGCACCACGAGCACCGGATCCGTCCGCCGGGCGAGCGCGACGGCCGTCGGCCCGTCGTGGGCGAGCGCCACCTCGAAGCCCTCCCGTTCGAGATAGCTCGCCACCACCTTCGCCAGGGCTGCTTCGTCGTCGACCACGAGGATGCGAGGACCGGGGGTGTGCACGCCGCCAGGGTACCCAGCGCTCACCGCCGCCCGTCCCAGGTCGCGGGCCGGGTGGGCGACCGGACGGCTGTGCCCGTCGACCGGGGAACTGCCGAGCAGGCCGGTCATCGCCGCGTCCGTCGCGGTGACCGCGCGTCCAGTTCGTCGCGCAGCGCTCGGTAGGTCTCGAGGTCGATCTCGCCGGAGGCGAGCCGCCGGTCGAGGATCCGGCGGGCATCGTCGCCGGGATCCGGTGGGGCCGCTGCCCGGACCACCGCCCACACCACCACCCCGGCGAGCGCCAGCCAGAACCCCGCCATCGCGAGGGCCGCGGTCCAGCCCGCGCCGCCGTACCAACCCATCATCGCGCACCTCCTGTGACGAGTGTGCGCGCCGCCGCATGTAGGCGGGCCTTGCGGGCGATGAAGTTTCGATGAAGGACCGGCCGGGCCGGGGCTGCGGCGCCCGGACCCGGTCGGTGCGGCGGGTAGGTTCGAATCATGTTGTGGAACAAGAGAGTAGTAGCGGCAGCGGCGGCGGTGCCGCTGGCCCTGGTGATCGCGGCATGTGGCAGCGACGAGCCGCAGCAACAGGCAGGGACGTCGGCTCCGGGCACGTCCCAGACCTCGCCTCCGGCCGCGCAGGCGCAGTTCACCGATGCGGACGTCGAGTTCCTGCAGGAGATGTATCCCCACCACGCACAAGCCGTGCAGATGGCCCAGGCGGTGCCCGAGCGCAGCGAGGATCCGCAACTGATCGACCTCGCCGCCCGCATCGAGGCCGCCCAGGCACCCGAGATGGAGCAGATGGAGTCGCTGCTCGCCGAATGGGGGCAGGAGGCGCCGGACGAGGACGGAATGGGGCACGGCGGCATGGGGATGCCTGGCGGCATGCCGGGAATGATGTCCGACGACGAGTGGGACTCCATGATGGGGGCCCGCGGCATGGACTTCGACCGCATGTGGCTGACCATGATGATCGTCCACCACGAGGGTGCGATCGAGATGTCGCAGACCGAACTGGCCGAGGGTGTGAACCCGGAGGCGCGGGCGCTCGCCGAGTCGATCATCGCGACACAGCAGGCCGAGATCGACGAGATGCGCGCCATGCTCGAGCGGTAGTCCCGCCGTCGTGACCGAATCGTGACCACCCGATCCCTTCCATTGATACCCCCTGGGGGTATCAATGGAAGGGCCCACGGAATCGGAAACGGATCGAGGCGAAAGCCATGACACAGCTCGAACATCACGGACACGCGGTCCACACCCCGCCCCCCGGAGGGCAGGACACCGGTCGCGCCCGGGACCGGCACGCCGGCCACGGGCCCCACGGTGAGGTCTTCCGGCGCAGGTTCTGGGTGAGCCTGGTCCTCGCGGTTCCGATCGTGGTCTTCAGCGCCATGTTCGCCGATCTACTCGGCTACACGCTGCCCGACGCCGCATGGGTCGGATGGGTCTCGCCCGCCCTGGGCACGGTCGTCTTCGTCTACGGCGGCAGCCCCTTCCTCGTCGGAGGGTGGCACGAGCTGCGCGACCGCCGGCCCGGGATGATGCTCCTCATCGCCATGGCCGTCAGCGTCGCGTTCGCGGCGTCCTGGGTAACCACGCTCGGATTGGGCGGATTCGACCTCGACTTCTGGTGGGAACTGGCGCTGCTGATCGTGATCATGCTGCTCGGGCACTGGCTCGAGATGCGGGCGCTGGGCTCGGCGTCGCGCGCACTCGACGCCCTGGCCGCGATGCTGCCCGACACCGCCGAGAAGGTGACCACGGACGGCGTGGTGCCGGTCCCGCTCGGCGACCTCGCCGTCGGCGACGTCGCACTGGTGCGGGCCGGTGCGCGCGTCCCGGCCGACGGCACGGTCGTCGACGGCCGCGCCGAGGTGGACGAGTCGATGATTACCGGTGAGTCCCGCGCCGTGCCCCGCGCCGTCGGCGACACCGTCGTCGCCGGCACCATCGCCACCGACAGCGCGCTGCGCGTACGCGTCACCGCGGTGGGGGAGGACACCGCGCTCGCCGGCATCCAGCGCATGGTCGCCGACGCACAGGCCTCGTCCTCGCGAGCCCAGGCGCTCGCGGACCGGGCCGCCGCCTTCCTCTTCTACTTCGCCACCGTCGCCGGCGTCCTCACCTTTGCCGTGTGGACGCTGCTCGGCAACGTCGACGAGGCCGTCGTCCGTACCGTCACGGTCCTGGTCATCGCGTGCCCGCACGCGCTGGGCCTGGCCATCCCGCTCGTCATCGCCATCTCGACCGAGCGCGCCGCCCGCGCCGGCGTACTCGTCAAGGACCGGCTGTCGCTCGAGCGAATGCGCGGCGTAGACGTCGTCCTGTTCGACAAGACCGGGACCCTCACCCAGGGCCGGCACGTCGTCACCGACGTCGTCGCCACCGCCGGCACCACCGAGGACGACCTGCTGGCGTTGGCCGCCGCCGTCGAATCCGACAGCGAGCACCCCGTCGCCCGCGCCGTCGTTGCCGCCGCCGGCGGTCGGGCCACGTTGCCGGCGAAGGACTTCCGCTCCCTGCCCGGACGCGGGGTGCGAGCGGTGGTGGACGGCGCGACCGTGTTCGTCGGCGGTCCGGCCGTCCTCGCGGACCTGCGGGCGCACGTTCCTGCCGACGTCGAGGCCGCGACCGGACCCTGGGTCGCACGCGGGGCGTCGGTGCTGCACGTCGTGCGCGACGGCGCGGTGCTCGGAGCCGTCGCGCTCGAGGACGCGGTACGCGAGGAGTCGCGGCAGGCGATCGACGCCCTGCACGCCCGCGGAGTGAAGGTCGCCATGATCACCGGGGATGCGCTCCAGGTGGCCGACGCCGTCGCCGCCGACCTCGGTATCGACGAGGTGTTCGCGAACGTGCTACCCGAACACAAGGACGCGAAGGTCGCCGAGCTGCAGGCCCGCGGGCACCGCGTCGCGATGGTCGGCGACGGCGTCAACGACGCGCCGGCGCTGGCACGGGCCGACGTCGGCATCGCCATCGGCGCCGGCACCGACGTCGCCGTCGAGTCGGCCGGGGTGGTCCTGGCCGCCGACGACCCGCGCGCCGTGCTGTCGGTCATCGCCCTGTCGCAGGCGAGCTTCCGCAAGATGTGGCAGAACCTGGTCTGGGCCACCGGGTACAACATCGTCGCGGTGCCTCTCGCGGCCGGTGTGCTGGCCTTCGCCGGGGTGGTGCTGCCGCCGGCGGTCGCCGCGGTGCTCATGTCGGTGTCCACGATCGTCGTGGCGCTGAACGCGCAGTTGCTGCGCCGGTTGGACCTGGATCCGGCGAAGGTCGCAGCCGGGAGTCGACCCGATCGTCGTCCGACGTGACGAGAGAACATGACGAGAAAAGGACCCCGTCGCCGTCCCGATCGGCGGCGGGGTCCCTTCTTCTCCGATCCGGAGCGGCCCCCAACCGGCTCCGGCGGGCACTGCCGAATCCCCCGATCGGCCGTGCCGGGCACCACTATGCCGCATGTCGCGGTCGTTGTCTCGAGTAGCATTACGCATCTTTGCCGGGGCCGTCCCGGCCACCGCTCGGCCGGGCGGAACCTGCCCTCAGCCCAGCGGTTCGCCGCGAATTCCGCCTTTCCCGGGTACGGGAGCGCCGCGGCGTGTCACGCTCGAACCATGAAGACCCGGACTGCTGTGGTGGCGGCGGTCGCCGCCCTTTTCCTCCTCACCTCCTGCGGCTCCGACGACGAGACGTCGGCGCCCGCGAGCACCACCCGCCCGGCCGGCAGCGTCGCCTCCAGCGTCGTCGAACGTGCCGTCGACGCGGCGAAGCTGGGGACGTTCGTCGCGACGTTCCGGACGGGATACCCGAACCTGGCCGACGGCAGGGACGATGCCTCCATCGAGGCGATCGTCACCGAGACCTGTCCCTTGATCGACGACGGTGCGAGCGACGAGGAGATCCGCGACAACGTCGCCGAACTGTCCGCCAACGGCGAGGTCACCCCCACCGATCAGCAGGTGGACCGCATCACCCAACTCGTTCGCGCCGCCTGCTGACGGCGACCCCGGTGCCGTTGCGGCACAACCTTGTCGGGCCCGTCCGCTACCGTCCCGGCCATGACACTGAGCATCGGCATGATCACCGTCGACAGCGCCGACCCCGGTCCGCTCGCCACGTGGTGGGCCGAACAGACCGGCGGCCGGATCGAACAGGACAACGGGGGCTGGTTCTTCGTCGTCGGAATGCCCGGCACTGCACAGAAACTCGGGTTCCAGAAGGTTCCGGATCCGACACCGGGCAAGAACCGGATCCACCTGGACCTGGTCGCGCCCGACCTCGACACCGAGGTGAGCCGGCTGGTCGAGGCGGGCGCGAGCGAGGTACACCGCCAGGACATGGGCGGGTTCCGGTGGGTCACGCTCACCGACCCGGACGGCAACCAGTTCTGCGTCGCGAGCAACTCCTGAGGTTCTCCGGTAGAGCGTTGGCGTGTCACCTTTCTCGTGGCGGCACGACCATCGAGGCGGCGTGCTCGCGCAGGTACTCGCGCAGGTAGGGCATGGTGAAGTCGAGCCGGCCGTAGCCGGCGGGTTCGACGAGTTCGGCATTGATCAACCGGAGCCGGTACTGGCTGGCGTAGGTGCCGTTCACGCCGAGGCGTCGCGCGACGTCGCCGATCCGGCTGGGACCGTCGTCGACCGCCATGGCGACGAGGAAGCTGCGGTCGATCTGCGACAGATCGGCCAGGCTCGGCTCGAGCACGAGCGAGCCGATCCGCCGGCGGGCCGCCGCGACGCCGTCGGCGACGTCCTCGGCGGTGATGTGTTCCCGGTCCGGATGGCGGCGCCACACGTTGTGGCCCACCAACTGGATCAGGAAGGGGTATCCGCCGGTGGCGGCCGCGGCCGTGCGGCACTGCTCGTCCCCGATCGAGCGTCCCGACTCCTCGACAGGGACGCGGATCGCCTCGGCGACGTCGTCGAGGGACACGGGGCCGAGGACGTGCCGGTCGGCGCGGCGCAGGAACGTGACGACGTCGTCGCTCAGCAGGTCGCTCACCGCGGCCGGGAGCCCGGCGCCGACGAACGCCAGCTCCCGCTCCTCCCGGAACGCGTGCTGGACGACGGCACCGAGCTCGCGCAGGTCGCCACTGCGCCGGCGGTGCATCTCGTCGACGCTGATCAGCAGCCCGGTGCCGTGGTCGGCCAGGATGCCGGTCAGCTCCTCGAGCTGCCGGCGTAAGCCGTCCTCGGGCCGATCGTCCGCGACGTCGGTCCAGCTCACCGAGACCCCGGCGACGGACCCGCCGGACAGCCGGCGCCGGGCCGGTGGGTCGCGGTGCTCGTGCAGCAGCAGGGGCAGATGCTCGCGGGTGAGCCGGTCGACGAGTCCGGGGGTGGCGGTCTCGGAGATCACCAGCCAGCCCCGACGGCGGGCCTGCTCCTCGGCCTGGTTGAGCATCACCGTCTTCCCGACTCCGCGTGCGCCGGTGTAGAGGGTCGCGCGTCCGGGCGCGCCCGGACCGTCGTCGAGGGAGGCGCCGAAGTCCTCCACCAGGTCGCCGCGCCCGACGAGCAGGGGCGGCGTCACCCCGAACGACGGTCTGAAGGGGTTCCTCACCGGGCCAGCCTAGCTGGAGTTTTAGCTCCTTTTAGTTCTTTTGGTGCTTTTAGCGGTGTCTAGCGGTGCGGGCGGTGCGAGGATGCACCCATGCCTACGACCACCCCCGCCGACGCCCAGGGCCTGTGCAACTTCGTGGATCTGTCGCCGTCGCCGTTCCACGTGTGCGCCACCGTCGCCGCCGCTCTCACCGACGCCGGCTTCACACAGCTCACCGAGACCGAGGTGTGGCCGAACGAGCCCGGCCGCTACTACCTGCTGCGGGGCGGTTCGCTGATCGCGTGGAGCACCGAAGGCGCCGACGGCGACCCCGCCCGCCCGTTCCGGATCGTCGGCGGCCACACCGACAGCCCCAACCTGCGGGTCAAGCAGCACCCGGACCTCGCCTCGGCGGGCTGGCAGCTGGTCGGCCTCGAACCGTACGGGGGAGCCTGGCTGAACTCGTGGCTGGACCGCGATCTCGGCATCTCCGGCCGGCTCACCGTGCGGACCGGCAGCGGGGCCGAGGACGTCCTCGTGCGCGTCGACCGGCCGATCCTCCGGGTCCCGCAACTCGCCATCCACCTGTCGGAGGACCGCAAGGGCGTGCAACTGGATCCGCAGCGCCACGTCAATGCCGTGTGGGGAGTGGGCACCGCGCCACGGTCCTTCCTCGCCTTCCTCGCGGAGGCCGTCGAGGTCGAGGCCGACGCGATCCTGGGCTGGGAGCTGATGACCCACGATCTCGCCCCGTCCACCCTGATCGGGGCGGATGCGGACCTGCTCAGCGCGCCGCGCCTGGACAACCAGGGCACGTGCTACGCCGGGACCGCGGCGCTGCTCGCGGCCGTCGGCCACGTCGCCGAGAACGGTGGTCCGGTGCCGTTGCTCGCGCTGTTCGACCACGAGGAGGTCGGCAGCATGTCCGACCGCGGGGCCTTCTCCGACCTGCTGAACACCGTGCTCGAACGGGTCGTGCTGGCCCGGGGCGGCGGCCGCGAGGACTTCCTCCGGACGATGGCCGGCTCGGTGGTGGCCTCCGGCGACATGGCTCATGCCACCCACCCGAACTACCCCGACCGCCACGAGCCTGCCCACCGCATCGCGGTGAACGGCGGCCCCGTGCTCAAGGTCAACCAGAACCTGCGCTACGCCACCGACGCCGCCGGTGCCGCTGCCTTCGCGCTCGCCTGCGAGCAGGCCGGAGTGCCGTTGCAGCGCTACGTGCATCGCGCCGACCTGCCGTGCGGTTCGACGATCGGCCCCATCACCGCCTCCCGGACCGGACTGACGACCGTCGACGTCGGGGCCCCGCAGCTCGCAATGCACTCGGCGCGCGAACTGATGGGAACGAAGGACGTCACCGCATACGCCCGCGCGCTCGAGGCGTTCCTCACTCCGTCCAACTGACCGGCACGGTGCGGCATCCGGTGCCAGACTGAGGGGACAACACGCCCGAGCGCGAACGGTGGTGATCCTGTGACCGGCCCGTCGTTCCCCGACCATCTGCTGACCCTCGCCGAATGGGCGGAACTGCCCGAGTACGAACAGTTCCACGTCGAGGTCTGCGACGGGGTCCTGTCGGCGTCGCCGCGGCCCGGGTACCTGCACCAGCACGTCGCGTTCGGGCTGGTCGCCCAGCTCGCCGATCAGCTGCCGAAGGAGCTTGCCGTACTCGGCGACGTGGAGGTGCTGCTCACCGAGACCCCGCTGACGGTGCGCTGCCCGGACGGCATCGTCGTCGACCGGGCACTGGTGGACGACGATCCGGACCGTGCGACAGCGGCCGACGTCCGGCTGGTGGTGGAGGTCATGACCGAGGGCACCGTCCGCACCGATCGGGTCACCAAGTTCTCCGAGTACGCCGAGGCCCGTATCCCCGTGTACTGGATGATCGACCTCGTCGAGCCCGCGACACTCGGGGTGTTCGTGCTCGACGACGGGTGGTACCGCTACGACGGGGAGTACACGGGGAAGGTGACGCTCCAGGCCGCGGGGCACCGGGTGAGCGTGGACCTCGACGCCTTGACGGCGGTGCGGCCGCCGCAGCGGTCCGCACCGGTGGACGGCGCCGGGCGTGCGCCCGGATAGACTGGCCGCGGCAGCGCGCGCCCGGCCTGCCGTTTCGATCCCAGAGTGAAGGGACCCGACGCCCAGTGTCACCGCAGGTGGATACCGTCACCCACGCCGCCGAAACCCCCGAAGTCGCCCAGCCCTTCCGCGAGCTGGGACTGAAGGACGACGAATACGCCCGCATCCGGGAGATCCTGGGCCGTCGTCCCACGGATGCCGAGCTGGCCATGTACTCGGTGATGTGGTCCGAGCACTGCTCCTACAAGTCCTCCAAGGTGCACCTGCGGTACTTCGGGGAGACCACCACCGACGAGATGCGGGCCTCGATGCTCGCGGGCATCGGTGAGAACGCCGGCGTCGTCGACATCGGCGACGGCTGGGCGGTCACCTTCAAGGTCGAGTCCCACAATCATCCGTCCTACGTCGAGCCGTACCAGGGCGCCGCGACGGGTGTCGGCGGCATCGTCCGCGACATCATGGCGATGGGCGCGCGTCCGATCGCGGTCATGGACCAGCTGCGCTTCGGCGCCGCGGACGCGCCCGACACCCGGCGCGTCGTCGACGGCGTGGTCCGCGGTATCGGTGGTTACGGCAACTCCCTCGGCCTGCCCAACGTCGGCGGCGAAACCGTCTTCGACGCCTCCTATGCCGGCAACCCGCTCGTCAATGCGCTGTGTGCCGGAGCGATGCGCAAGGAGGACCTGCACCTGGCGTTCGCGTCCGGCACAGGCAACAAGATCATCCTGTTCGGCGCGCGCACGGGCCTCGACGGCATCGGCGGCGTGTCCGTCCTGGCGTCGGAGACCTTCGAGGGTGACGAATCCGGTTCCGGACACGAAGCCGAAGGCGACGCCGGCCCCTCGAAGTCCCGCAAGAAGCTGCCGGCGGTGCAGGTGGGCGATCCGTTCACCGAGAAGGTGCTCATCGAGTGCTGCCTCGACCTCTACCGCGAGAAGCTCGTCGTCGGCATCCAGGACCTCGGCGGCGCCGGCCTCGCCTGCGCGACCTCCGAGCTGGCCGCCGCCGGCGACGGCGGCATGCACGTCGCGCTCGAGCGGGTCCCGATGCGCGCGACCGGCATGACCCCCGCCGAGGTGCTCTCGAGCGAGTCCCAGGAGCGCATGTGCGCCGTCGTCGCGCCCGAGAACGTCGACGAGTTCATGGCCGTGTGCAAGAAGTGGGACGTGCTGGCCACCGTCATCGGCGAGGTCACCGACGGGGACCGGCTCGAGATCACCTGGCACGGTGAGACCGTCGTCGACGTGCCGCCGCGCACCGTCGCGCACGAGGGCCCGGTGTACCACCGCCCGGTGCAGCGCCCGGACTCGCAGGACGCGCTCGTCGCGGACACCACCGCGGGGCTGAAGCGGCCGCAGACGCCCGACGAGCTGAAGGCGACCCTGCTGAAGATGATCGGCTCGCCGCAGCTGTGCAGCCGCAAGTGGATCACCGAGCAGTACGACCGCTACGTGCGGGGCAACACGGTGCTCGCCGAGCACGCGGACGCGGGCGTGATCCGCGTCGACGAGCAGACCGGCCGCGGGATCGCGCTGGCCACCGACGCCTCGGGCCGATACACCCAGCTCGACCCGTACGCCGGGGCGCAGCTCGCCCTCGCCGAGGCCTACCGCAACGTCGCCGTCACCGGTGCCACCCCGAAGGCCGTGTCCAACTGCCTGAACTTCGGTTCGCCCGAGGATCCGGGTGTGATGTGGCAGTTCCAGCAGGCCGTGCGCGGTCTCGCGGACGGGTGCGCCCAGCTCGGCATTCCCGTCACCGGCGGCAACGTCAGCTTCTACAACCAGACCGGGGCCACCCCGATCCTGCCGACCCCGGTCGTCGCCGTGCTCGGCGTGATCGACGACGTGCACCGCCGCATCCCCACCGGTCTCGGCCTCGAGCCGGGTGAGACGCTCATCCTGCTGGGGGAGACCCGCGACGAGTTCGACGGTTCGATCTGGGCGCAGGTCGTGCACGATCACCTCGGTGGCGTGCCGCCGAAGGTCGACCTCGAGCGGGAGCGGCTGCTCGCCGAGATCCTCACCGCCGCCTCGCGCGACGGCCTGGTCTCCGCCGCCCACGACCTGTCCGAGGGGGGTCTCGCGCAGGCGGTCGTCGAGGCCGCGCTGGCCGGCGAGACCGGCTGCCGGATCCTGTTGCCGGAGGACGCGGATCCGTTCGTGACCCTGTTCTCCGAGTCCGCCGGCCGGGTGCTGGTGGCGGTGCCGCGCACCGAGGAGACCCGCTTCACCGGCATGTGCACGGCGCGCAACATGCCGTGGGTACGGATCGGGGTCGTCGACGAGGGCTCCGACTCCGTCGAGGTGCAGGGTCTGTTCTCGGTCACGACGGCCGAACTGCGCGAGGTCTACGAGGGCACACTTCCGGCACTGTTCGGGTGAGCGATGGTCGGTTCCCAGGTCGATCGGCTGGCGTCGATAGAGGCCCGGCAGGGCCGGATCATCGACGCGGTCACCGAATTCGGTGACCGTCACCCCCACACCGCCCAGGTGTGGGGGGCGCTGAGCCTGGATTTCACCGGCATCGCCTTCGCGGGCCTGTTCTTCTGCTGGTCGCTGACTCCGTCGCTGCTGCCTCGCGACTGGTTGTTCCAGGGCCTCGTCGGCGGCATCAACGTCGCCATCGGCTACGGGGTGGGATGTGCCGTCGGCTGGGTCGGCAATCGGTTGCTGACGAAGCGGCCGTGGTGGCCGCCGCCGTTGCCCGTGTTGCGGGCGATCAAGGTGGCGGTCCCGGTCGCCGTCGTGCTCGCGTCGCTGGTAGCGCTCGTGTTCGCGTCGCGACAGCAACGTCAGCTGGCCGCGCTGATGAACGCCGAGGGCACCACGACCAGCGGGTATCTGCGGACCCTGGCGCTCGCCGCCGCCGTCGCACTCACCCTGATCGCCACCTGGCGCGGACTGCGTGAACTCGCGGGGATCGTCGCGTGGCAGTTGGTGCGGCGCCTGCGCATGCCGCCCGGGGCGGCGCGCTCGCTCGGGGCGCTGCTGGTGGTGCTGGTGGTGTTCATGCTCATCGACGGCGTGCTGGCCCGAGGCGCCTACGCGGGGCTCAACTGGGTGTTCGGCATCCAGAACGACGAGACCCGGCCGGGAGTCACGCAGCCGCTCGTGCCCGAGAAGTCCGGGAGCCCCGAGTCGTTCGCGGCGTGGGACACGCTCGGCTACCAGGGGCGCGACTTCGTCGGCCGAGGTCTCGACGCCGCCGAGCTGACCGCGATCAACGGTGCCCCGGCCCGGGAACCGATCCGGGTCTACTCCGGATTCGAGACCGCCGACACCCCCGAGGCGCGTGCCGACGTCGTGATCGACGAGCTCGAACGCACCGACGCGTTCGACCGCGAGGTGCTCGTGATCATCCCGACCACCGGAACGGGGTGGGTCAATCCGACTGCGGCGATGATGATGGAACTCGTCCACAACGGCGACGTCGCCCTCGTCGCGTGGCAGTACTCGTACATGCCGAGCTGGATCTCCTTCCTTGCCGATCGTGAGAAGGCCGCCGCCGCGGGCGACATGCTGATCGACCGGGTCTACAACCGGTGGCTCGCCCAGTCCGCCGAGCATCGGCCGAAACTGTACGTGTACGGGGAGAGCCTCGGAACTCAGTCGGGGGAGGGCGCTTTCGGCACGGTCGCCGCGATCCGTGACACCGTCGACGGCGTCCTGTGGGTCGGCCCGCCCAACTCGAACCGCCTGTGGCGCCAGCTCGTCGACCGCCGCGACCCGGGTACGACCGAGGTCGAACCGGTGTACGCGGACGGCCTGGTGGTGCGCTTCGCCGACGACCGCGAGTCGATCGGGGAGCCCGACACCCCATGGCTGTTCCCCCGGATCCTGTACCTGCAGCACGCGTCCGATCCGGTGGTGTGGTGGTCCCCGGACCTGATCTTCAGCCGGCCGGACTGGCTGTCCGAACCGCCCGGCCCAGACCGGCTTCCGCAGATGCGCTGGTTCCCGTTCGTGACCTTCTGGCAGGTCTCGGCGGACCTGACCAACGCCGCCGGGGTGCCCGACGGGCACGGTCACAACTACGGCACCACGGTGCTCGACGGCTGGATCGCGGTCACTGCGCCCGCCGGCTGGACCGAGGCCGACACCGAGCGGGTGCGGTTCGCGCTGACCGTCATCGACGATCTGCAGGGACCGGAGAAGTGAGCCGGCCGGGACGGATTTACCGCCGGCCGTGGCTCGGTCCGGCGGTCGCCGCGGCGGTCGTGGGCTGGGGCGCGGTGCTTCCGGCCACCCGGCTCGGGCCGCGCGGGCGCGCCGTGCTGTCGGCGACCGTCGGCACGGCCGCGGTGTTCGCGGCCCGGGCCGCGGGCGTCGAGCGGGGAATGCTGGGACTGGATCCGCGGCATCTCGTGTCCGGCGCGCGGTGGGGTCTGGCCGCCGCCGCCGTCCCGCTGGCCGCCTACGGAGTCATGCTCGCCGTCCCGTCGCTGCGGGTCCGGCTCGTCGACGAAGCCCGCGCCGAACGCGAGGACTTCTACGAATGGGTGGGGCTGCACATTCCGTTCGGCACCGTCGCCGCCGAGGAGCTGCTGTTCCGCAGCGTTCTCGCGGCCCTGCTCGGTCCGGGCACGGCGGCGTCGGGTCTGCACGCGGCGGCGTTCGGGCTGTGGCATGTGCAGCCCGCGCGGGACGCCGGTCACCACGTGCTCGGCACCGTGCTCGTCACCGGACTCTCGGCGGTGGTCTTCGACCGGCTGCGCCGTCGCAGCGGCAGCGTCCTCGCACCCGCCCTGCTGCACCTGGCGCTCAACGTCGGCGGGGCCGTGGCGGTGCGGCTGGCGGGGCTGCCGTCCGAGGAGGGCGACGCCGCCCGGCGTAGCTAGGCTGGCTCGCCGTGGCACCGCGCAAACCCGTCGACCCCGCCGAGCTCCGCGCCGCCGTCCTGCGAGTCGGTCCGTGGCTGCGGGACGAGACGGTCGATGCACCGGCCCGCGCCGACCTCGCGACGGCGGTGCGCCTGACCGCTCGCGCTCTGGAGCAGGCGGCGCCCGGATCCAGCGTCGAGGTGCGGGTGCCGCCGTTCGTGGCGGTGCAGTGCATCGAGGGGCCCCGCCACACCCGGGGGACCCCGCCCAACGTCGTCGAAACCGGCCCGCGGACGTGGCTGCGGCTGGTCACGGGTCTCGTCGATTTCGCCGACGCCGCCGCCGCGGGATCGCTGGACGCGTCCGGTAGCCGTGCGGGGGAGATCGCGCACTGGATGCCGCTGCTGCGGTTGTGAGACGGAACGGCTGCGCACGACGGAGGAGGCCCCGGTGACGGTCGGAGCGGGGCACCGTCGGCCGACCCGTAGAATGGCCTTGCCTCTCTTTTGTCCAGCCCCCAGGGAGCACCCCGGTGACCAGTGCCGATCTGTCGGTTCACACACGTAATCTCCTCTCAGCCGAGGAACCCGAGAACGAACCTCGTGAGGAGTGCGGAGTCTTCGGAGTCTGGGCTCCGGGCGAGGATGTGTCCAAGCTCACGTACTACGGCCTCTATGCGTTGCAGCACCGGGGGCAGGAGGCGGCCGGTATCGCCGTCGCCGACGGCTCCCAGGTGCTGGTGTTCAAGGATCTCGGGCTGGTGAGCCAGGTCTTCGACGAGCAGACCCTCGCCGCCATGTCCGGCCACATCGCGATCGGGCACTGTCGCTACTCCACCACCGGGTCGACCACCTGGGAGAACGCCCAGCCGATCTTCCGCACGACCGCGGCCGGCACCGGCGTCGCCCTCGGTCACAACGGCAATCTGGTGAACACCGCCGAACTCGCCCAGCGCGCCCGGGAGCTGGGCCTCGGCGACGATCGGCGGGCGGTCACGGCCACCACCGACTCCGACATCGTCGGCGCGCTGCTCGCGCACGCCGCTGCCGACAGCACGGTCGAGCAGGCGGCCCTCGAGTTGCTGCCGACCCTGCGCGGTGCCTTCTGCCTGACCTTCATGGACGAGCACACGCTCTACGCGGCGCGCGACCCGTGGGGAATCCGGCCGCTGTGCCTGGGCCGCCTGGACCGCGGCTGGGTCGTGGCCAGCGAGACCGCCGCGCTCGACATCGTCGGCGCGTCCTTCGTGCGCGACATCGAGCCCGGCGAGCTGCTCGCCATCGACGCCGACGGCGTCCGCTCGAGCCGCTTCGCGAACCCGGAGCCCAAGGGCTGCGTGTTCGAGTACGTCTACCTCGCTCGTCCGGACTCGACGATCGCGGGCCGCTCGGTGCATGCCACTCGCGTCGAGATCGGCCGGCGACTGGCCAAGGAACACCCGGTCGACGCGGACCTGGTCATTCCGGTGCCGGAGTCGGGCACTCCCGCCGCCGTCGGCTACGCCCAGGGCTCGGGGATTCCCTACGGCCAGGGCCTGATGAAGAACGCCTATGTGGGCCGCACCTTCATCCAGCCGAGCCAGACCATCCGCCAGCTCGGTATCCGGCTCAAGCTCAATCCGCTGCGCGAGGTCATCCGCGGCAAGCGACTCGTCGTGGTCGACGACTCGATCGTGCGTGGCAACACCCAGCGGGCCCTGATCCGGATGCTCCGCGAGGCCGGTGCGCTCGAGATCCACGTGCGGATCGCGTCGCCGCCGGTGAAGTGGCCGTGCTTCTACGGCATCGACTTCGCATCCCCGGCCGAGCTGATCGCCAACGGCGGCGGCACCCGCGACGTCTCCGAGCGGACCGGGCACGACTTCGACGAGATGGTGGAGATGGTGCGCCGCTCGGTCGGCGCGGACTCCCTCGGCTACATCTCGATCGACGGGATGATCGGCGCCACCGAGCAGCCCGCCTCGCGCCTGTGCGCCGCATGCTTCGACGGGCACTACCCGATCGCGCTCCCGAAGGAGCACGCCGTCGGGAAGAACGTGCTCGAAGGGATGCTCGGCGGGGCTGCGGGGGCCACGCCGGTGCTCGACAACGACAACGCGGACGCCCTGAGCCGTCCCTAGACCCGTCCGCCGTCGCAAGGACGGCGGCCCCGGTTTCGCGTCGTCGCGCGTCGGCGGTCCGGCCCGGTCGGGTACCTTGAGGTGCGCGATCGGCGGGCTTCGGCGTGCGTCCGCGCGCCCGGCAGCGATGCCGATACACCTGTTCACCACAACTCGAGGCTGGAGCCGACAACCCATGACCGAGGACACAACCCCCGGAGCTTCCTACGCAGCGGCGGGCGTGGACATCGAGGCCGGCGATCGAGCCGTCGAACTGTTCGCGCCGCACGCGAAGAAGGCGACCCGCCCGGAGGTGCTCGGCGGCCTCGGCGGATTCGCGGGGCTGTTCGCGCTCAAGGGCGACTACAAGGAACCGCTGCTCGCGGCGTCCACCGACGGGGTCGGCACCAAACTGGCGGTGGCGCAGGCTCTCGACAAGCACGACACCGTCGGCCTCGACCTCGTGGCGATGGTCGTCGACGACCTGGTGGTCTGCGGCGCCGAGCCGCTCTTCCTGCAGGACTACATCGCGGTCGGTCGCGTGGTGCCCGAGCGGGTGGCCGAGATCGTCGGCGGCATCGCGGCGGGCTGCGTCCAGGCCGGCTGCGCCCTGCTCGGCGGCGAGACCGCCGAGCATCCCGGCGTGATGGCCGACGGGGACTACGACCTGTCCGCCACGGGCGTCGGCGTCGTCGAGGCCGACCGGCTGCTCGGGCCCGACCGGGTGCGCCCGGGCGACGTGGTGATCGCCATGGGTTCGTCGGGGCTGCACTCGAACGGATACTCGCTGGCGCGCAAGGTCCTTCTCGACATCGGCAAGATGAGCCTGACGGCGCACGTCGACGAGTTCAGCCGCAGCCTCGGCGAGGAACTGCTCGAGCCGACCCGGATCTACGCGAAGGACTGCCTCGCGCTCGCCGCCGAAACCGAGGTCCGCACGTTCTGCCACGTCACCGGCGGAGGGCTCGCAGGCAACCTGGCCCGGGTGATGCCGAAGGGACTCGTCGCCGAACTCGACCGGACCACGTGGAGCCCGGCCCCGGTGTTCGGGCTCATCGCCCAGCGCGGCCGCGTCGAGCGGACCGAGATGGAGAAGACCTTCAACATGGGCGTCGGCATGGTCGCGATCGTCGCGCCCGAGGACGTCGACCGGGCCCTCGCGGTGCTCACCGCGCGCCACATCGACTGCTGGACGCTCGGTACCGTGCGCAAGTCTCAGGACCAGGACGACGTGCGGGCCGTGCTGGTGGGCGACCACCCGCGGTTCTGAGCCGGCGGCGGTCAGCCGATACCGGAAACGGATCCGACACCGGACACGCATCGCACCGATACGCGCAGCGCCCGGGCCGTGCAGGACGGCCCGGGCGCTGCGCGTCGTGGTGACGAAGTTTTCCGGATCGCCTCACCTGCCGGCCGGGTTTCGCAGCGGTGTGCGAGATCCGGACGGCGAGGAGGGTGCCAGCGAAGGGGGGAGTCGGTGGTCCGACTCCCCCCTCCTGTGCGTGAGGCTCGGGTCAGCGACGCCAGTCGTCGTCGTAGTCGTCGTCCCAAGGGGAACGACCGTCCGGTCCGGAACGCTGGTCTGCGAAGACCTCGTCCCGGTGCGAGTTGGGTGTACCGCCAGACAATTCCCGCTGGAGGCTCTCGAAGTCGGTGGCCGGTGAGCTGTACTTGAGCTCCCGTGCAACCTTGGTCTGCTTTGCCTTAGCCCGGCCGCGGCCCATGGCTAACCCCCTCGCGCCTTGACGGGGCGGCCTGGGGAATTTGGCGGCCCCGGTTAATTGAGTATTTTCCTGGCCACCACTCTAGCGTGGAAAAGTCGGTTCCGCCTCCACACACCGGGTGGCGGCGGTGTCCGATTGGTCTCACCCGCAGGCGACCTGGGCAAATGCGGTCACGAGGGAGCGTTCAGAGCACTCCGGGGATAGCCCGGACCGTGCCGACCCGGATGCCACCGCCGAGCACCGGCTGCGACGCGAGCTCCGCGTGCTCCTCGGACCACGTCACCCCGAGGTGGTGGAGCAGGGCGGCGGTGAGGGGAAGACGGGCCCGCTCGTGGCCGTCGTCGATCTTCAGTGCGAACGCGGTGCCGTCCGGCAGGGCACCCGCGTGCACGCCGTCCGCCCCGGCCTTGCACAGCAGTCCCGGCACCGCGGGCATCAGCCGGGCGTCGTCCTTGCCGGTGCCCGAGACGAGGTGCGGATGACTCCGGATCGCATCGGCCACGGCCCGTTCCGGCGTCCCGGCCCCGGCAGTCGCGAGCCGCGAATAGGCCCGGGCGAGATTGAACAGGGGCAGCGGCACGATCGGCAGGCCGCACCCGTCGATGCCGAGATCGGTGTCCTCGACGTCGCCCGCGAGTTCGAGGATCGTCTCGGTCACGGCCTGCTGCAGCGGATGGGCGGAGTCGAGGTAGCCCGGCTCGTCCGAACCGGCGCGGACGGGCCAGCCGTTCGCGGCGCACGCCGCGAGCATCGCGGCGTGCTTGCCGGAGCAGTTCATGTACACCGTCCGCCGAGGGTGACCGGCGGCGACGATCGTCGCCCGGGCCGGTTCGCTGCCGGGCAGGTCAGGCGGGCACTGCAGGTCGTCCTCGGTGAATCCGTGCGCGGCGAGCAGTGCCTCCACCAGCCGGACGTGCCCAGCCTCGCCCTCGTGCGAGGCCGTCGCGATCGCCAGCTCCTCCGTCGAGCGCGGCACGAAACCCTGCCGCAGCAGCGCCACCGCCTGCAGCGGCTTGTTCGACGACCGCGGATAGATCGGCGTGTGGATCTCGCCCAGTGCGAGCCGCACCTCACCGTCCGGGTCGAGCACGACCAGCGAGCCGCGGTGCACGCATTCGCGGAACCCCGATCGCACCACTTCCACGAGTTCGACGCTCAATACTCCACCTGCACCTCTCGTCCGGCGACTCGTCTGCGAGCCTTGTCGGCGACACTAGGGGACAGGTCGTCCTGCTGCGCGAGCATCTCCGCGATTCGCGCCGGGTCCCGGCCGGTGAACAGATCCCGCACGGTCACTCCGTGCTCGGGTACGTGCACGACGAAGATCCCGTCGCCCGCCTCCACCGGGCCCTCGGCGAGCACCTTCAGATAGGCCCCGGTGTCGCCGCGCGCGGCGAACCGCCGCACCCAGCCCGGTTCCTGCGCCCACACCCCGAACGTGCCGCACGGCGTGCGCGGCCCGGTGACCTCGAGGAGCAGACCGCCCGCGCCGATCCGCCAGCGCTCGCCGATCACCGCATCCGACGTGGCGATCTTGTTCACACGCAGGTTCTCGCCGAACCACCCCGCGGGCAGTTCACGGCCGAGCTCGTCGGCCCAGCGACGTGCCTCGTCCTCGGCGTACGCGTAGACCGCCTTGTGGCGACCGCCGTGATGGGCGGTGTCGCACTGCCGGTCGCCGGCCAGTCCGAGGGGCCGGACCTGCACGGGTCCGGCCACGGGACGCTTGTCGATGGCCGTGTGCGGGACACGGCGGGTGCCGCTGTCGCGGACGGTGTGCACCACGCAGACCGCCTCGACCCGACCGGTCGGCGGGTTCGGGTGGCTCACCGCCCCCGGAGCCGTTCCACGGCGAGCCGGCCGGCCTGCACGGTGGCGTCGTCGGGGACCGAGTCCGGATCGATCGCCGCGGCGCAGGGCCCGGCGACGAGGGCCGTGCCGACGGGCACGTTCCGCTTGATCAGAGCCAGCGCGACGGGGCCGAGCTCGAAGTGGTCGACCACGGTGCCCAGACGCCCGACGGCGCGGCCGTCGGCGGTCACCGGGTCGCCGGGTTCGGGCCGGCCCTCGGCGGAGCCGTCGAGGTGCAGCAGGACGAGATGCCGGGGCGGCTTGCCGAGATTGTGCACCCGCGCGACGGTCTCCTGCCCCCGGTAGCAGCCCTTGTCGAGATGGACGGCGCCGTGCTCGGCCGGGCCGCCGATCCAGCGGGCCTCGTGCGGGATGGTGCGCTCGTCGGTGTCGAGACCGATCCGCGGGCGCAGCGCGACGACGCGCAGCGCCTCGAACGCCCAGGTTCCTGCCGGGCGGGCCCCGGCGTCGACCAGGGCCGTGAACACGTCGGTGAGCTGCTCGCGGGGGACGAGCAGGTCCCAGGCGTCGTCGGTGGGCCAGGGCATGCGCCGGACGAGCCCGCCGCCGGGCAGGGCGACCGCGGCGTAGCCGTCGGCGGGCAGGGCGTCGATGCCCAGCGCGGCCAGGACGGGGGCATCGCCGGCGTGCGGACCGAGCAGGCTCAGCACGGCCATCTCGTTGCCGTCCCGCGGCTCGGCCTTGGACCAGAACACCATTCTGGTGAGGAACGTCAGCAGGTCCGGCCCGCGCTGCGGTTCGGTGTCGATCCAGGTGACGCCGTTCAGGTCGGTCTGTACGAAGTGGTGCTCGACGCGGCCCTGCGCATCGAGGCTGAGGTTCTCCGCCGAGGCGCCGTCGGGCAGCTGCGCGACGTGCTGGCTGGAGATGGTGTGGAGCCAGCTCAGGCGTTCCTCGCCGGAAATCGCGACGACGAATCGGGTCGAGCGGTCGACGACGGCCACGCCGGTGAGGGCGGCGCGTTGTTCGCCGAACGGATCGCCGTAGTGCCAGGGCAGTCCCGTGTCCGGGGTGCCGGCCGGTGCGGGAACGGCACCGGGACGAGCGAGAAGTGGGCTGTCGGTCACGAAGGGAGTGTCGGCCACGACACCCAGTCTAGGAGCGCGGGTCTGTGCCCGGCGGAATGGATAGGGTGTGCGCATGGCTGAGCGGGTGCTGGTGACGCTGGACGGCGAGGTTCGGGACGCGGATGTGCCGCTGCTGCACGCGGACGACATCGGGGTGCTGCGGGGCGACGGGGTGTTCGAGACGCTCCTCGTGCGCGGCGGGCGGGCGCGGACCGTCGAGCAGCACCTGAGCCGGCTCGTGTCCTCCGCCGCGGCGGCGGGGCTGCCGGCGCCCCAGCGCGAGGACTGGCGGCTGGCGATCGACGTCGCGGTCGACCAGTGGGGCGCGGAGCGGGAGGGGGCGTTGCGCCTGGTGTACACCCGCGGCCGGGAGGGCGGCAGCGAGCCGACCGCGTTCCTGTTGCTGACCCCGGTGGCCGAACGGGTGTACAAGGCCCGCGCGGACGGCGTGTCCGTGGTGACGCTCGAACGCGGTTACTCGGTGGATCTCGCGTCGAAGGCGCCGTGGCAGCTGCTCGGGGCCAAGACCCTGTCCTACGCGACGAACATGGCGGCGCTGCGGCATGCCGAGTCTCTGGGCGCCGACGATGTGATCTACATCAGCAGCGAGGGTTTCGTGTTGGAAGGGCCACGTTCGTCGGTGCTCGTCGCGCGCGGGCGCACGCTGATCACCCCGCCGCCGGAGCAGGGAATCCTGCCCGGCACCACCCAGCAGGCGCTGTTCGACGTCGCGGGCGACCACAACTTCGTGGTGCGGTACGAGCCGGTCCGTCCTGCGGATCTCGTTGTGGCAGATGGTGTCTGGCTGGTCTCGAGCGTCGCGCTGGCGGCGCGGGTGCACACCCTGGACGGGCACGATCTGTCCCGGCGGTCCCTGGTCGGCGAGGTCGAGGCCCTGGTGGACGCCGCGGTCGAGTGAGGGCCGGATCCCCCGTCGCGGAGCACGCGATCGCGGGGATGTGTCGGTCGACACCGTCGACGGTCCTGTCCACCTCTACTACTGTGGGTAGTAACAAGGTCGCCGACGCGTGCGGCGGATGGTCCCTTGTGCACAGAGTCCGAGGCCCCGAGCCCGCGCCCCGGACTCGGAGCCTGTCCCTGGGCGTCACCTCGGAGTAGCCATGGATGTGTTGGACCTGTCCCGGTGGCAGTTCGGCATCACCACCGTCTATCACTTCATCCTCGTCCCGCTGACCATCGGTCTCGCCCCGCTCATCGCGATCATGCAGACCATGTGGGTGGTCACGAAGAAGGACCACTGGTACCGCCTGACGAAGTTCTTCGGCAAGCTCTTCCTCATCAACTTCGCCCTCGGCGTGGCCACCGGCATCGTCCAGGAATTCCAGTTCGGCATGAACTGGAGCGAATACTCCCGCTTCGTCGGGGACGTCTTCGGCGCCCCGCTGGCGCTCGAGGGCCTGGTGGCGTTCTTCCTCGAATCGACCTTCCTCGGCCTGTGGATCTTCGGCTGGGGGCGGCTGCCGAAACTGGTCCACCTGGCGACGATCTGGCTGGTCGCGATCGGCGTGAACGCCTCCGCGTACTTCATCATCTCGGCCAACTCGTTCATGCAGCACCCCGTCGGTGCGACGTACAACCCCGAGACCGGGCGTGCCGAGCTGACGAGCATCTGGGAACTGCTGACCAACAACACCGCGCTCGCAGCATTCCCGCACACCGTCGCCGGGGCGTTCCTCACCGCCGGCACGTTCGTCGCGGGCATCGCCGGCTGGTGGATGGTGCGCAACATGCGCCGCGCCGCGCAGGCCGAGCCGGTCGAAGCCGACCGGCTCGAAGGCGAGGCCCGCGGCATGTTCCGGCCCGCCGCCCGGCTCGGCATGCTCGTGATGATCGTCTCCGGTGTCGCGCTCTTCGTCAGCGGCGACATCCAGGCGAAGCTCATGTTCGAACAGCAGCCGATGAAGATGGCGTCCGCGGAGTCGTTGTGCCACACCGAGACCGACCCCAAGTTCTCGGTCCTGACGATCGGTACCCACAACAACTGCGACGGTGTCATCCATGTCCTCGAGGTGCCGTACGTGCTGCCGTACCTCGCGCAGGGCGAGTTCACCGACGTCACCCTGCAGGGCGTCGAAGACCTGCAGGACCAGTACGAGCAGCAGTTCGGCCCCGGCAACTACCGCCCCAACCTGTTCGTCACCTACTGGTCGTTCCGCGCCATGATCGGCTTGGCCGCCGGGTCGGCCGCGCTGGCCGTCGCCGGGCTGTGGGTGACCCGCCGCGGCCGCGTCCCCGATCAGAAGTGGTTCGGGCGGCTGAGCATCCTCGCCATCCCCACGCCGTTCCTGGCCAACAGCGCCGGCTGGATCTTCACCGAGATGGGCCGCCAGCCGTGGGTCGTGCACCCCAATCCGACCGGCGTGGACATGATCCGGCTCACCGTCGACCAGGGCGTGTCGAACAACTCGGCCGGCATGGTGATCGCCTCGCTGGTGGCCTTCACCGTCGTCTACGGCGCGCTCGGCGTCGTGTGGTTCTGGCTGATCCGGCGGTACACCATCGAGGGCCCGCTGCCGCACGACGCCCACCCGCCGGGTGAGCACGACGACGAACCCGACGACACCGGCCGGCCCAAGCAGCTGTCCTTCGCGTACTAGGAGATCGGTCATGGGACTTCAAGAGGTCTGGTTCGTCCTGATCGCGGTGCTGTTCACCGGGTACTTCGTGCTCGAGGGCTTCGACTTCGGTGTCGGCATGCTGATGCCGGTGCTCGGACGTGGCCGCACCGAGACGGCCGACACCCGCCGCCGGGTGCTGCTCAACACCATCGGGCCGGTGTGGGACGGCAACGAGGTGTGGTTGCTGACCGCGGGCGGCGCGATGTTCGCCGCGTTCCCCGAGTGGTACGCCACCCTGTTCTCCGGGTTCTACCTGCCGCTGCTGCTGATCCTGCTCGGGCTCATCGTTCGGGTCGTGGCGATCGAGTACCGCGGCAAGATCGACGACCCCACCTGGCGGCGGCGCTGCGACTGGGGCATCGTCTTCGGCTCCTGGGTGCCGGCCGTGTTGTGGGGCGTGGCGTTCGCGAACATCGTCCGCGGCGTCGCCATCGACGAGAACAAGCAGTACATCGGCGGCTTCTTCGACCTGCTGAACCCGTACGCGCTGCTCGGTGGTGCCACCACCGCACTGGTGTTCGCGCTGCACGGCGCGGTCTTCATCGCCCTGAAGTCCGCCGACGAGGTGCGCGAGGACGCCGTGACCCTCGCCGCCCGTCTCGCCGTTCCGGCGGTCGTCGTGGCCGGCGCCTTCGTGCTGTGGACGCAACTCGCCTACGGCAAGACCTGGACGTGGCTCCTCGTCGGCGCCGCGGCGGCCGCGCTGCTCGCCGTCGTCGCTCTCACGCGCGCGGAACGCGAAGGGTGGGCCTTCGTGTTCACCACCGTCGCCATCGTCGGCACCGTCGTCCTGCTGTTCGGTTCACTGTTCCCGAACGTCATGCCGTCCACACTCGGCGACACCCTGTCGCTGACGATCGAGAACGCGTCGTCGAGTCCGTACACACTGAAGGTCATGACATGGGCGGCGGTGATCGTCACGCCGGTGGTCCTGATCTACCAGGGCTGGACGTACTGGGTGTTCCGTCAGCGCATCTCCACCAAGCACATCCCGAAGTCCATCGGCCTGTCGCTCGGGGCGAAATGACCGCGCCCGCCGACGCCGCGGTGCGTCCGTTCGGCTCCACTCCCGGAGCGGCGGATGCGCCCCGGCGTCGCGGGCCGATCGACCCGCGGCTGTGGCGCTACTCCGCCACCGCACGCGGCTATCTGGCGCTCACCCTCGTCACGGCCGCGATCGACGTCGCGATGATCGTCGTGTCCGCACTCGCGATCGGCGCGGTCCTCGCGGGGGTGCTCACCACCGGCACCACGGAACTCGGGGAATGGCGGACCGAATTGCTGGTCCTGGCCGGGGCCGTCACCGTGCGCACCCTGGTCACGTGGGTGCAGTCCCGGTTCGCGCACCGTTCGGCGAGCCGGGTCGTCGCCGAACTCGAGCACGAGGTGCTCGCGGCGGCGACCCGGTTGCCGCCGCGGGAACTCGAACCACGCCGCGACGAGATCGCCACGGTGCTCACCCGCGGGCTCGGCGGGCTGTCGGAGTACCTCACCGGATACGTGCCGGCACTGCTGCTCGCCGTCACACTCACCCCGGTCACCGTGGTGGTCATCGCGTTCCAGGACCTCACCTCGGCGATCATCGTCGTCGTGACATTGCCGCTCATCCCGGCGTTCATGATCCTCATCGGACTGCTGACCAAGGGCCGGGCCGACCGCACGCTGCGGACCATGACGACGCTCTCGGCCCAACTGCTCGACCTGATCGCCGGTCTGCCCACGCTGCGTGCGCTCGGCCGGGAACAGGGCCCGGCGCAGAAGGTGCGCGAGCTCGGCGACGACCACCGCCGCACCACCATGTCGGCGCTGCGCGTGGCGTTCCTGTCCGGGACGGTGCTCGAATGGCTCGCCACCCTGTCCGTCGCGCTGATCGCAGTCGGGATCGGTCTGCGCCTCGTCTACGGGGACATGGCACTCGAGGCGGGCATCGTCGCGCTGATCCTCGCCCCCGAGGCGTACCTGCCGCTGCGTACGGTGGGCGCGAAGTTCCACGCCGCCGAGGACGGCAAGGCGGCCGCCGAACGCGCCTTCGCGATCCTCGACCGTGCGTCCGCCGCCCCGTCGGACACCGCCGGTGCCGGATTCGATGCGACCTCGGCCGAACTGACGTTGTCGGGTCTGAGTGTCGCGAGCCGCGACGGATACGCCCCGTACCGGCTCGATGCCGTGTGCCGGCCGGGTGCCGTGACCGTGCTGACCGGGGCGAACGGTTCCGGCAAGTCGACGGCCCTGCTCGCCGTCCTCGGTCTCGCGGAGCCGGCGGAAGGGCGCGTCGAGGCCGGTGGCCGTCCCGTGACAGCCGACGACGCGTGGTGGGAGCAGGTGGCATGGCTGCCCCAGCGGCCCGTGCTGCTGCCCGGCACGCTGGTGGACAACTTGCGCCTCACCGGCGTGGACCCCACCACCGATGGGATCGAAGATATTTGTGCGGCAACAGGATTCGACGAAGTGCTCGATGCGTTGCCCAGCGGCTGGGACACCGTCGTCGGCGCCGAGGGCAGCGGACTGTCGCTCGGGCAGCGGCAACGGCTCGCCCTCGTCCGCACCCTTGCCGCGGATCGGTCCGTGCTGCTGCTGGACGAGCCCACCGCCCACCTCGACGACGCAACCGAGGCCACGGTTCTGGCGACGGTGCGGGAACTGGCGCGTCGCGGACGCACCGTGGTGATCGTGGCGCACCGCCCCAGCATCCTGGCGATCGCCGACTCCGTCATCCCAGTCGTCTCCGACAGGGACGCGGCCTTCGGCACGGGGGAGCGGTGATGAACGACCTGCGCCGCGCCATGGCGCTGCTCGAACTGCGCCCCGGGCGGGTCGTCGCCGCCGTCGCCGCCGGCGTCGCCACCCTGGGCAGCGCCCTCGCGCTCGCCGGCCTGTCGGCCTGGCTGATCATCCGGGCGTGGCAGATGCCCCCGGTGCTCGACCTGACGGTCGCCGTCGTCGCCGTCCGGGCCCTGGGCATCTCCCGCGGGCTGTTCCGCTACCTCGAGCGAATCGCGAGCCACGACACCGCCCTGCGGGGAACCACCGCCGCTCGCACCCGGGTCTACCGGCGCCTCGCCGACGGCGACCCGGTGGCCTCCGCCGGCCTGCGCCGCGGGGACCTGCTCGCCCGCACCGGGGCCGACGTCGACGCCCTCGGGGACGTGGTGGTGCGGGCGCTGGTGCCCATCGCCGTCGCCGTGGTCCTCGGACTCGCCGCCGTCGGCTGGCTCGCGCTGATCTCCCCACCCGCCGCGGCGATCCTCGCCGTCGCGTTGCTCGTCACCGGCCTCGCGGCGCCCTGGGTGTCCGCCCGTGCCGCGGCCCGCGCCGAAGCCGACAGTGCCGCCGCCCGCCTCCGGTTCTCCCGCGACGCGGTCACCGCACTCGACCACGCCGCAGAACTGCGGGTAGCGGGCCTGCTCCCGCAGGCCGTCGGCCGGGCCCGCCGCGCCGGTGTGGACGCGGTGCGGGCCACCGACCGCGCGGCCGTCCCCGCGGCGTACGCGGAAGCCGCCGTCCCGCTCTCCGTCGGTGCGAGCGTTCTCGGGGCGTTGCTCGTCGGCATCACGCTCTTCGCCGACGGGGGTGCGAGTCCGATGTCCCTCGGGATCCTCGTGCTGCTGCCCCTGTCCGCGTTCGAAGCCACCGCGGCGCTGCCCGGCGCTGCCGTCACCCTCACCCGCGCCCGGATCGCGGCCCACCGCATCGTCGACCTGCTCGACCGTGCCGATCGGCCGGTGCCGCACGGCGCCCGGCCCGTCGCAGAACCGTGCCACCTGCGTGCCGCCGACCTGCGCAGCGGCTGGCCCGGTGGCCCCGACTCCGGGCCTCTCACGCTCGATCTGCCACCCGGCGCGCGCGTCGCCGTCGTCGGGAGCAGCGGCAGCGGCAAGACCAGCACGCTGATGACCCTCGCGGGGCTGCTCGAGCCCGTCGCCGGGACGGTCACCCTCGACGGTGTGCCGCTCGCCGAACTCGAGCCGGCAGCCCTGCGGCGGACGGTGGGATTCTTCGCCGAGGACGCCCACCTGTTCGAGACGTCCGTACTCGAGAACCTGCGGGTGGCCCGCGGCGACCTCACCGAGGCCGAGGCGCTGGACGTGCTCGGCGACGTCGGGCTGGGGGAGTGGGTGGCCGGCCTGCCTGAAGGGCTGCACAGCACGCTCGTCGGCGGTGCGCGCGCCGTCTCCGGCGGCCAGCGGCGCCGGTTGCTGCTCGCTCGGGCCCTGGTGTCCCCCGCACGGGTGCTGCTGCTCGACGAACCCACCGAGCACCTCGACGCCGCGGACGGCGCACAGCTGCAACGACTGCTGCTGGACCGGGACGCCGGCTTCGTCGCATCCGAGCGCACCGTCGTCGTGGTCACCCACCAGCTGCCCGGCGACACGGCGGCCGACCTCGTCGTTCGCCTGAGGAAAAATTCGTTGCCCGCGGTCTGAGCGGCGCGTACTTTCGGGCGTACACGAGAAAGGAGGTGGTCTGAATTGAAGTATCGGACACGTGAGGTGGCTGCGCGCTAGCCGCTGTCATCGACGACGGGATTGTCGACCGCGCAGCGGCCGGCGAATACCACGCAGTCACCCGGCCCCCGAGCCATCCGGTCCGTCCGACCGGAATCCGCCGACCAGGCGTCCGCGGAGAACGGCTCGGGGGCCGTTTGCGTGTCCGGCACGGTGTGTGAACGCGCGGTTCGGGGTACCCCTGTCCGCGGTAGGCGTCGCGTACACCTCGCCACCGGAACGAAAGGGTGTCCTCATGCTCGAGCGAGCCCACGGCCTGTTGCGCCTTCGTACGTCGCCCGGGGTGTTCTTCGCCTCGGCGCTGATCGCCCTCGTGTTCGTCGTCGTGACGATCGCGTTCACCACGGCTGTCGACAACCTGTTCAGCTCCGTCTCGGGCTGGATCATGACGAACCTGGGCTGGTTCTACATCCTGGGGGTGTCCACCTTCCTGGTCTTCCTGGTCGGCCTCGCGTTCACGCACTACGGCCGGGTGCGGCTCGGCGGCGACGACGACCGGCCCGAACACTCCACTCCGGCGTGGTTCGGAATGCTGTTCGCCGCCGGCATCGGCACGATCCTGATGTTCTGGGGCGTGGCCGAACCGATCTCCCATTTCGCGAACCCGCCGATGCAGGACGTCGAACCGGGGTCCGCGGCCGCCGCCACCGAGGCCATCGGCTTCACGCTCTACCACTTCGGGTTGCACACCTGGACGATCTTCGCGCTCCCCGGCCTGTGCTTCGGGTACTTCATCTACAAGCGGAAGCTGCCACCCCGGGTCAGTTCCATCTTCGCCCCGATTCTCGGTGGCCGGATCTACGGTCCGATCGGCAAGACCATCGACGTGATCGCGATCGTGGGCACCGTGTTCGGCGTGGCCACGTCGGTGGGGCTGGGGACTCTACAGGTCAACGCGGGTCTGGCCGAGCTGTTCGGCCTCCCCGAGAACGGTCTCGTCCAGATCGTCCTGATCGCGGTGGTCACCGTGGCGGCGGGAACGTCGGTGGCGCTCGGTCTCGATCGCGGCATCAAGCGGCTGTCGAACCTCAACATCGGCATGGCCGTCGCCCTGCTGGCCTTCGTCCTCGTCACCGGACCCAGCCTGTTCCTGCTCAAGGGCATGATCGAGTCCGTCGGCATCTACGGGAGCATGCTGCCGCGGCTCGCGTTCTGGAACGACACGTTCGGCGACACCGGCTGGCAGAACACCTGGACCGTCTTCTACTGGGCGTGGACCATCACGTGGGCGCCGTTCGTCGGGATCTTCATCGCCCGCATCTCGCGTGGCCGCACCATCCGTGAGTTCGTCGCCGGTGTGCTCGGACTGCCGGTGCTGTTCTCGGTGATCTGGTTCAGCGTGTTCGGAATGGCCTCGTTCGACATCGAGCTGAACGGCTCGGGTGGTCTCGCCGACCGGGTCGTCGGCGACGGCGACATCCCCGGCGCCCTGTTCGAGTTCCTCGGCAACTTCCCGTGGGCCGGCGTCATGTCGTTCTTCGCCGTGGTGATCGTGGTGATCTTCTTCATCACCTCGGTCGACTCCGCCGCGATGGTCCTGGACATGATGGCCGCCGGCAACGAGGGACGGGTGCCGCTGCACCAGCGCCTGTTCTGGGCGGTCCTGATGGGGCTCGTCGCCGCGACCATGCTCGTGGCCACCGGGAAGGACGGTCTCGACGCGCTGCAGCAGGTCATCACGGTGATCGGATTGCCGTTCTTCGTGATCGGCTTCGTGATGATGTACAGCCTCGTCAGGGGGATCCGCGACGACCTCGGGGAGCGGGCCGAACCGGTGACCCGGCAGTGGAGCCGGGTGCGCACCGCCGAGGAACTCGAGGCCGCCGAGCAGCGGCCCGCTCCGGAGCCCGTCGTGATCACCCGGGCCGTGCCGGATCCGGACGACGAGCCCGGCAACGGTGCGCATTCCCCGGCGCGGGGATCAATCCGGGAAGATCAACCGATGTAGCGAGCGAGCCGCGCGGACATGTGCGGCTGCAGGTCCCCGTCCGCGGTGACCCGTTCCTCGACGTAGGCGAGGTCGCCGCCCTCGACGATGCCGTACAGGCGCTTGGCGCCGCCGACCACCTCGCCGGACTGGCTGCGGATCACCACGTCGGTCGCCAGTTCCCAGGACGACTGGGTCAGAGCGGTGCCGTAGTACAGCTCGACGACGCCGGAGCTGTGGTTCAGGAGCAGCTCGAGGGTTTCCGGATCCTCGCTGCCGGGCGCGCCGGTGCCGGCGACCCGCCAGAAGCCGCTCTCCCGGCGATCCGGACCGCTGTAGGCGCCCTCCTCGTCGAGGCGCCACGAACGGGCCTCCCACACGAGGTAGTTGCCGCCGTCGTGGGTGACCACGATCTGCTGGCCGAAGCGGTAGTCGCCGGTGCGGGGGTCGTTACCCTCGCCTTCACCCCGCCACACACCCACCATGGGCAGCAGCGCCAGCAGCTCCGGATGCATGTCCGGGCCGAGGCGCAGATTCGCGGTGTCCTCGGGGACGGGTAGGCCGCTCAGGATCGGGACGTTCTTGTCGGCAGTCGCCTTCGCCCGTTCGAGGGCATCGGCGACGGCCTTGTCGCCGCTACCGCGGACGACTTCCCGTTCCTCACCGGACTCGGCACTCACGGCTGATCGGTCACCAGACGGTAGAGGACGTACACCGCGAACCACGTGATGAGCACGGCCGCCAGGACAAGGAGAGCTTCGAAGAAGATGACCACGGCCATATCCTAGACGGCGTCCGGAAAGCGCGGAAACCGACGTCCCCTCCGGGCGCGCGACGCGGCGCGCGGGATAGTACCGTGCACGGGGCCGGGCGGGCCCTTTCGCCCGGAAAGCCCGATTCGGAGGTCGTGTGCGCTCCATCCGTCTGCTGCTGCCGGTCGCCACGGTCCTCGTGGCCCTGTCCCTGACCCCGCCCGACGCGGCCGCCGTCCCCGGGGCGGGGTCGAACAGCGGTTCGTCCGGGCCCGCCGTCCATCCCGGCAACTACGCACTCGAGTGCCCCGACCTGCTGATCGTGGCGGTCTCCGGCGCCACCGACTCCGAGGCCGACCGCGACCCTGTGGTCGAGGAGTCGCGTCAGCTGTGGTCGAACTGGGTCGGCAACGTGACGGTCCCCGCCGGTGAGGCCACCGCGGACCGCCCGGGCACGATCGGCTGGATGTACGTCCCGTACCCGGCCACCTACGGTCTCGGCCTGTTCGAGGACGTGCCCACCTATCAGGATTCGGTGGCGGCGGGTGTCGCGTCCACCAACCGCATCCTCGACGAACGTAAGAGCGCGTGCGGGGAGCGCACCCGGTTCGCGCTCGTCGGATACAGCGTCGGCGCCGAGGTGATCGAACGGGTGACCCGCGAACTCGGGCACCGGCCCGACGACGCCCATGTCGCACCGGACGACATCGCCGGGGTGGTCCTCGTCGGTGACCCCTACCGTCCCGCGGGTGCCGACTCGCTCGGCGGGGCCGGTCCGCGCGGCGGCGGATTCATGTCCTCCGAGCCCGCCGACTACGGGGCGCTGGCCGACCGGGTGGTGTACTCGTGCCGGCGCTACGACGTGGCGTGCGACGCTCCCGAGGACATCGCGGTCCTCGAACTGGCCCTCGGCATGCTCGGGCAGATGCGGTTCACCCTGACGAACCCGATGCAGACCGTCGACGACCTGGGACGCACGGTGGCGGTGACGGCGGCCCGCGCCGCCGCGCACATCGTCACCCGGGACGACTGGTGGCAGTCCGACGAATCCCTCCTCGACGTGCTGCGCAAGGTCGTCGACAAGACCTACCCGGTGGATCCGAGCGCCGACGTGAGCCCCGAACGGCTGCGGGAGATCCGCGACTGGGCCGTCGGGCCGGGCCGGCCGATCGTGCTGGAGAAGTTGCGCGCCGAGGGGGCCGGTTTCGACGACGACAACAGCGGCATCGTCGACCTGTTCGTCGAGCCGTACATCCTGCTGGGCTTCGTCCAGCACATCGGCTACTGGAACACGAACCCGCACGATCCCTGGTACTCCGACAGTGAGCGGATCGTCGACTGGATCGTCGCGCTCGCCGAAGCCGAACGGGCGAGCGGACAACCGCAGAACTGACGAACGACGGCGGGGCCCGTTCCCACGAAGGGAACGGGCCCCGCCGGA